>DAOVTU010000003.1 GCA_030632925.1 Candidatus Krumholzibacteriia bacterium
CGTCATGAGCTGCACCAGCTGCCACGACCCTCATGGTTCGGAAGATTTCCGTTTCCTGTACGGTGCGGGCCGTGTGGTTCAGGATGGCATTGCCATCTTTACGAACGCCGCCCCTGTGGCTGAGGGGCTTTCGATGTTCTTCGGCGTCGAGAGCCAGATTTCGCATACCGCCTACCAAGGCGGCATGAGTGCCTGGTGTGGGAACTGCCATGGTGACTTCCACAACAACAACACCCAACTGGTGCATCCTTCCGGTAGAGCCATGGGTGGGGGCGCATCCCAGACCTACAACCTGTACAACGGTACCAGCGATCAATCCGGTGGCGCCCAGGCGACCGCCTATCTGGCCGATGTGCCTTTCGAAGACGCGCTCAATACCACGGCGTCGACGGCGGGGCCTTCTGCCACCAGCCAGGTCAGTTGCATCACCTGCCACCGTGCTCACGCCACTTCGGCGCCTGACGCCGGTCGCTGGGACTTCAGTGTGACCTTCCTGCACGAGGACGGAGTGGAGTCCGGTTCGTACGCGATTCCTGATCCGTACGCTGACCTGAACCAGCGCTCGTTGTGCAACAAGTGCCACAACAAGGATGCCTTCAGCGCAATGCCGTACTAGGCGTTCTGTTACTGGTGCCTTTTACAGGATTTGTGGTATCCTCGGAAGCGCCCGGGCCTGCCGGCCCGGGCGCTTTCAAACGCTGTAAGGAGAGTAAGTTGGTTGGCAATCTGGCATCTGCAATTTCTTGCCGCTTCTTGCTTCTATTTCTCGGAGTTCTCTGCGCAGCGCCTGCGATTTCCGCTTCGGGTTCCGAGCAGGCAACCCTGTTCATCTACCTTGAAGTTCCTGCCGATTATTCTCTGCCGACCCAACTGACCGTGGCTGATCTGGTATTGCGCAGTGGGGATGCCATTGTTCCAGTGAGACCCGAACGCCGTGTCTTGATTGCTGATGACCTTGCCGGCACGCAGGTCCTGTGGGCCCGCGCTTCATTGGCTGCCGGCTATTACGATTCCTTGATTATCGAACTCGGCGCAGTGACCGCCCAGGCTGGTGAGGCGACCGTCGAAGCTCCGGTGCGCCCGGCGGGATATGCCGTGGCTCTGGATGTCCACCTGCACCGCAACGAGGCGGCGGTGGTCAATCTGATTTGGCAACCCGGTTCGGCGCCCGGCGCCGGCAAACCGGATGACCTGGATATTCAGGTGACCAATCACCCGGTGCCGCCTTTGGGCTCGTTGGCATTTGTGACCGAGCGTCAGACCGGCTCGGTGATCATTGTTGACCGGCTGCTGGGCCGTGTTGTCGGGGCTGTCATGGTGGGGCCGCTCCCCGGAGGAATGGCGTATTCCCCGCTGCGCCAGAAGCTGTTTGTGGCCATGGCCGGAGAAGATGGCATTGGTGTCATCGATGGCATGACCCTGCGCCTGGAACGGGTCGTGCCCCTGAGCTTTGGCGATGACCCGGACCGTCTGGCTCTGTCGCCCGATGAATCGACGCTATATATCCTGAACGAAGGATCCCGCAGTCTGGCTGCCATGGCCACCCGCTCGATGCAGGAACAAAACCGAGTGCCGGTGGGCGACGGCCCGCGCTCCCTCACTGTTGATCCGGAAACCGGCTATATCTACGTGGCCTGCGAATACGAAGGGGAGGTGCAGGTCTTCAACCCTTCGGGGCTGACCCACCTGACGAGCCTGCTGCTGACCGGTGCGCCCGTCGAAGTTGCCATCGCCGATGCGAGCCGCGAACTGTATGTGGCCAGTTCGTCACAGAACCGGATCTATGGAATAGGGCTGGACGATGGACAGGAGCTCGGCGCCATGTCCCTTTGCGGCCCCGCTCGCCATCTGATTTTCAATCCTCGTTCGCGCCAGATTCTGGCCGCAATGCCCACCTGCAGTGAAGTGGCGGTCTTACGCCCCGCCAATGGGCTGGAGTTTGCCCCGTATTCATTACCGCACTCGCCGGGGCAGATGGTCTTCGATCCCGGCTTTCGCAAACTTCTGGTGGTGTTTGATGGGACGGCGGCTTTGGGAATTTATGACGCCCACCGCGGGACTCTCGATAGCCGGGTTGAGGTGGGCGGAACACCCTACGCGGTGGTTGCGCCATGACCGCACCTGACCTGGGAGTGGAAAAACCGTGAGAAGGCTGTGCCGTTGGCGGCTTCTGCTGGTGATGCTATGGCTGGGAACCGCAAGTTCCGCCGGGGCCGCCTTGTGGGATCCTTTCAACGGCTATGTTGATCTGTCGACGGTCCAGGCGGATGTGGATGGTATCGAACAGAATTCCCTGCGCGAGGACTACAACATCGCCTTCGGAGAGAAACTCACGCCGTGGGTCGATATGCGGTTGGCCTATCGCTACTTTGCCTTCGACCAGGCTTTCGAATTTGCACCGGGCGCTTACCGCAAAGAGAAACAGCCGAGCGCCGAGTTGCGTTGGAATCATCCTCTCTTCCAGATCAGTGGCAGTGTCATGCGCCGTGAAGTGGAAACCCCGGCCCAGGGGACTGTCATCACCAATACCACCCAGACGGTGGCCAAGACCAAGGCCACCCGCTACCCCCGGCTGGAACTGCGTTATGACGAGCAACATTCCTACTTTGCCGAGCTTCGGGCCGAGAGGGATATTCGGAACCAGCGCTTGCAGGCGGCGGCCAATCTGGATCGCGAACACCATGCCTACTCCTACACTTTTACTCACGATGTCTCGGAGAATGTCGTCTCGGAACAGACGTCCAGCGGGAATCGGCATCTGGCCCGGTGGCGGGGACAGGGGCGCCTTGGAGACGGCCGTCTGCGCCTGGCGGGCAACTACAATTTTGGCCATGTCGACCAGACAACGGTGAACAACGCGGGCGGGCCGGTTATGCGCCTGCTTCCCGTCCTGACCGGGCTCTATCGCCGGACCGATACTCCTGACCTCGGTGCGCTCGAGCCTCGCGCGGGTCTGTCGGACGGCAGCACCACTGACCCCGTATTGCCGGAGATCGACCTGGGTGGGGCAAACAGTGATCACAACCTTGGGGCGGATCTCGGACGGACCCACCCAGTGGGGGCCTTTTACGTTTATACCGATCGACCTTCGGGCGAGCAGGTCAGTTGGCAGGTCTGGGTGTCGGCTGACAATCTGACCTGGCGGTTGAAAGTCTCCCATCCCCAACAGGTTTTTAATGGCGCCCTGAATCGGTACGAATTGCGTTTCGAGCCGGTAATGGGGCGCTATATCAAGGTCGTGAACGGGGGGCTCAATGAAGTCGCCCAGGTCAACGTGACGGAACTGGAAGTTTTTGAGCAGTTGTCGGAGCATCCCAAGAACCATTTTTTGGCCGTTTCCCACCAGCTGGATGGTCGGGCGGACTACCGTTTCAGCGAAAAATGGCGCGGCAGTTTCGATCTTTCATTTCAGGCGGATGAAAATCCGGGGCGCGAGGGAGACCGTTCCCGCGGGTCCACCGGTGTCCGGGCCGGTTACGTCGCTTCACCTACGGTCTCCCACAACTTCAATTGGCAGCTCTCCAACCAGTGGTCCGAAAACCAGGTTAGCGATGTCATGGAACATGTGGCCGCCTACACCTTGGTCCTGACACCGCTGGAAACACTCCGGGGCTCGGCGTCGATCAGTGACCGCATCACCTGGCTGGGCAGTCTGTGGGCCCAACGCAATACCAGCGGAGCTTTCGAAGGAAATACCGATGTGTTGTATGGTTTGAATGTGAATTTTGGTGGTGGTGCTTCGGTCCTTGACGACGATTTTTCAGCCCTGAACTATAGGTCCTGGAATGTGCGGGGCAACATCGAGGCCGCCTTGAACGAGACGATGGATCTGACCCTGGATGGGTCATATTTCGAGTCCCTGGAGACCAATCTGGATGATTTGCGGGTGCGTCAGGTGCTCGCTCTGGGCCTCAATTGGAGAATGACAAGGACACTTTTTATCAGGGCAGCGGTGCGCCAGAGCAGGGAAGACTCGGACCATTTCAGTGTCGATGGCCTGGTCACCTGGAACATCCTGCCGAATTTGCGTATCTCGGCTCAGCATTACGAATTGGGCGTTGCCGAAATCGTCACGACTTTGCGTCAAAGCCTCAACTTGAATTGGGAATTGACCAGACGGGCCAACCTGTATTTGCGGTTGGCCAAGGTGGATTTGTCCGGCAGCGGCGGCAGCCGAACAACATCCTTTCAACAAGGGTTCAGAATCGGTTTCTGACCCCGGAACAGGTGGATTTTATGAAAAAAATCACTCTGGCCCTGGCGCTTGTGCTGGCGTTGTTCGGCGCAGGCTGTGGCGGTACGGGAACGACCCGGTTCGTCCATCCGGAGTTCGATTTTTCGTTCGTCGAAGGTGTGGCGGTGGTTCCGTTCGAAAACCTCTCGACCACTCAGGGCTCAGGTGCCCAGGCGACGCGTTATTTTGTGACGTCGCTGCTGGCATCGGACGCCTTCGTGGTGATCGAACCGGGCGAAGTCGCCCGTGCTCTGGAAACCCAGTCACTGGTGCGAACCGCCCAACTGACCGAAGACCAGATCAAGGCCATTGGCCGCGAACTGGGTGTGCAGGGGTTGTTCCTGGGCACCGTGAGCGAGTCGGCTTCGTTGCGGTCGGGGTCCACGACCGTCAGTGTCGTGACGGTCGTTCTGAGACTGGTGGAAACCGAAACCGGTGCGACGGTCTGGTCGGCAACCAACAGCGAGGACAGCGCAGGATTTTGGTCGACACTTTTTGGCACGGGCCAAAAATCCCGCAGTGAAGTCATGCGCAAATGTCTCGACGGATGCCTCGATACACTGGTGGATTGATGATGGAAAACAGAAGGTGAAGTAAAGATTTTATGCGCACCTGTTGCCGCGCTGTTTTGATTCTCGTAATCGCTTTGATCGGCCCGGTCAACGCGGTGGATGTCTTTGCGGATCTGCCCGCAGGGGCTTTTTCCGATACGACGGATTTGGCCATTGTCCCATTTGCCAACAACACCGGCCAGAGTGAGGCCCATGCCTTGTTGATGCCCCGCCTCGAACGCCTGCTCGAGGAACGCGGTCAACGCCTGGTCACCAGTTCGGAATTGCGCCCCCTGCTGCGTGAGCGGCGGATCCGGACCCGGGGTTGGATCGGGCAATATGGTGCGGGCCTGGTCGGTTCCGAGACCGGAACCCGTTACCTGCTATTGGGTTCCTGGGATGTGCTCAAGGCTGAAGGGAATATCGAAGTCGGAGTCTCGCTGCGTATTTTGGACCTCGAACACATGGTGCTGGTGCACGCCGTCAGCGTCGGCGGGACTGGCGAGGACGACGTCAGCTGGCTGGACCTGGGCCGGGTGGACGATCTCGATATGCTGGCCGATGCGGTCTTGGCACGAGCCGTGGACTTGCTGATTCCTTTTCCTGACTATGAAGAAATCGCCGCCTCCTGGCGGGGGTGCAACCATGTCGCGGTGATCCCCCTGGACAACTACTCGGCGACCGAACACGCCGGCGACATCGTGACCAATATTCTTCTTTCTGGGCTCTTGTCATCTGGCTATTTTGTAGTGGAACCGGGCTTCGTCAGGGAGTTGGGTTTGGCTCGGGAAGTATTGAACAGGGGTGGTGTTGATCGTGGTAGCGCACAGGCTATTCTGGATACGCTGAGTGCTTGCCAAGTGATCACGGGCGCGGTGCAGCGATTCGATCCTGCGCGAGGCCTGCCTACCGCCAGTGTTCCCCGCTTCGCCGCCGGATTCCGAGCCAGCAGCACCCGCAATGGTGCTCTTTATCTCATGCGAGAAATCGAAGGTGCCGGGAGCGATAGCGACGGCTTCTTTCAGCTGGGCCGCGTGCACGCCATCACAACTTTGGTGGCTGAAGACATGGAACTGTTCATTGCAGACCTCAGGGCAGCAAACCGGAAGGACATCATTCATGGACCGAAGAGTCGTTAGCACCAGAAGGGCTGCGATGGTCGTGGCCTTCATGACGATCCTCATGTTCACGGTCGTGACCGCACCCTGCTTCGGGGCGGCTGCCCCAGCCGACACCTTGATTTTGGTCAACGGAGACCCGATCACCACATCGGACTTCGACCGGATGATCAAGGACGCCCATGCCAGCTTCCGGGCAGGCGGCGGCAAGGAAGCGAGTGCCGATGAAATGCTGGAGGACCGGGTCAACGATTACCTGATCATCCAGGATGCCCTGACCGCAGGCTACGACGAAGACCCGGCGTTCCAGGCAATGATCGTCGAAAAGACCCGCGAGTATGCCATTGGCGTGTACGTGCGGGACAACGTGGCGCTGCCAAAAACGGCGCCATCCGACTCGGTCCAGGCCTATTTTGATCGCTACTATTGGCAAATCCACATGCGCCGGATATCAGTCCGCACCCGCGACGAGGCCGAAGCAATGCGCGCCCAGATTGTCGCCGGCGCCGACATGGAAGCTCTGGCCCGGGAGCATTCCCTGGATACAAAAAACATCAAGGGCGGGCTCTACAACCTGCTCTTTTGGGCCGACGTTGAGAATCGCCTGCGGGACGCAGTACGAGGTCTGGAAGTTGGCCAGATCAGCGCCGTATTTCCCTACAACGACGCCTTCTCCTTTGTGCGGGTAGAAAAATTGCACCCTGCGGATCAGGCAAATTACGACCGTTTCGAGCGGTCGATCATACCAGTGGTGCATGGAAACCTGCGGCAGAGGGTGTGGGATGAATTTCTGCGGGACCAAACGAGCAAGGCCCGGCTGGGCGAAGACATGGGAGGGTTGATGGCCATCATAGCCGATTCGGCGGCCGTACTCACCGGAGAGTTCCTGATCGATCAACCGGAGTTCGTTTTTGAGATCGAAGGCGGCAGTGGGGTAACTGGTACGGCGCTGAGACGCGCGGTCTCCCATGAAGCGATGCAGAACGCCTTAGCACCGTTTGGTCACCACCTGACGAAAGCCCGGCACGATCTGACCAATGAACTGGTGCTGGGCTCCTTGGCCGAGGCCGCCGGCTATTACGACAACGACGAAGTCCTGGCGCTGGTCGACCAGGAATGGGAAAAAGACCTCATCGCACGTTACCTGGATGATGCCATCACCTCGAAGATCACTTTCAAGCGCGAGGAATTCGAAGCCCTCTATGAGCAAAACACCGAACTGATGCGCGGGCCTGAAGAGGTGCGGATCGATGTCATGATTTTTGAAGAAGCCGAGAAGGCGACCGAAGCCGCCGAAAGACTCAGTGACGGCGCCGATTTTGGTTACATCTATGAACAGTACAATCCAGGTCAGGAAATGGCCTTGGGGAACTCGGCCTTTATCGAATTGACCGAACTGTCCAAGCCATTTCGCGACGCTCTTGAAGGATTGAAAGTGGGCGAAAGCAGTTCCGCCATGGAGATGCCCATGGGCTATCTCATTGTCCGGCTGAGCGGACGTCGGCCAGGTGTCGTGCCGCCCATTGAAGCGGTGGAAATGGATCTGCGCCGGTCGCTGCTGAAGATCAATTTTGACCGGGACCTGAAAAAGCACCTGAGTATTCTGAGGGAACACTCCGAAATTCAATGGTGGCCGGAAAGGATCGAATCCTATCTGAGCCCTGCCAAGGACGGTTAGCAATGAATGGCGCGGGTCAGGCCCTGGTGCGGCGGAATTTGATGTCTCTGGCGGATGTCCTGTTGGGCGTCCTGATGGTCGTCTTGCTGGCGACGATTTTGTGCCCGGAAACTGCTGAGGCCCAGATCAAAAAGGGCCGTCGCTTTTCCAAAAAGGGCGAATGCACCGAGTGCCACGACAAGGGCGACCTGGCCGGTAAAAGGCCGCACAAGCCTTTCGATCGGGGGGAATGTCAGGGATGCCACAAATCTCATGGCATGGTGGGTGCCCTGCGGCTCAAGGAAATCGGCAAAAACCTCTGCCTGCTCTGCCACGAAGAGGCCGCGGTCGGCCTGGACCGGGAAATCCTGCATGCTCCGGTGGCCGCCGGCCGGTGTGACGAGTGTCACGTTTCACATGGCTCGGACAACCGGATGCTGCTGGTCGAACGTGCAGAAGACCTGTGTTTCACCTGCCACGAATCTGAGGGATTTGAACGCAAGCACCGCCACCGCCCATTGTCGGACGGGTGTTTCTCTTGCCATGAGGTGCACGGTTCGCAATACCCAGGCCTGTTGAACCAGCCTGTGGGCGAGCTTTGCGCCGGTTGCCACGACGATACGAAAGAGGACTTTGCCAAGGCCCATTTTGGGTATGATCTGGGACGGGACACCTGCACCCAATGCCACGCCACCCATTCTTCCGATACGCAGGGCCTGATGACCAGTTCGGTCCACGCCCCGGTCTCTGACGGCGAATGCACCGCTTGCCACAATGCGGCCACAGCCACCGACCCCTTGGGTTTGAAAGAAGCCGACGCGACGGGCATTTGCCTCGGTTGCCATGACCGGTCGGATGTCATGCCCGAAGGTGTGCATGATGCGGTGTCCGGTGGAGCCTGCCTGGATTGCCACGTGGCCCACGGCTCGCCCCGTGAAGCGTTGCTGTCGCGCTCGAGCCTGGACCTGTGCCTGGATTGCCACGACGATGTGGAGTCCCAGTTGCAGGGTGTGTCGAAGCACCAACCGGCTGCCGAAGGGTGTCTGGACTGTCATCTTGCCCATGGTTCCATGGCCAACAAGCTGTTGGTTGCCGAACCAGCCAAACTGTGTGCCAGTTGTCATGATCATGGCGAGCGCGCCGCCGGGGCTGCTGTCGTGCATCCGCCCTTCGAAGATGGCGAATGCCTGGGGTGCCATGCTCCTCATGGCTCAATTCATCCGGCCCTGACCGTGACTAGCCGCCAGGCACTGTGCGCCGAGTGCCACGACGAAGCTGATGCCTGGCTGGCCATGACCAGTTCTCACCGTCCGGTCAAACGGGGCCGCTGCAGTGCGTGTCATGAACCACATTTTGGGACGATCGGCGGCTTGTTGCGGGCGGAGCCGGATGCGCTTTGTATCGGCTGCCACGAACCCCTGATCAACGACCAGGCTCGGGCCGTGGACCATGCTCCGTTTGCCTCGGGTGAATGCAGTGTTTGTCATCTGGTGCATGCTTCGGACGAGCCCGCGCTGTTGCGCGCCTCCGAAGCGACACTCTGTTCCGGCTGCCACGAGGATGTGCCACCGACCGGGACCCCAGCCAGTGTGCATGCGCCCTTGTCCGACGATGAGTGCTCGCGATGCCACCTGCCGCATGGGGGGACCATGGACATGTTGCTGCCCGAGACCACGGACACGCTTTGTTTCACTTGTCATCAGGACCTGGGTGAAGCAATGGAAACGGGCTTGACCCACGAGCCAGCCGCCAAGGGCGGGTGCATGAATTGCCACGGGCCGCACTGGAGCAACCATTCGGGTCTTTTGGTCACTGCGGTGCAGGGCATGTGTTTGGAGTGCCATGACGGTGACGAAAATGCGTTCACGGCAGTGCATCTGGGCCAGAACGGCGATTCGTTGGACTGCCGGGATTGTCATGACGCCCATGCGTCGCAGGCGCCGGGGTTGATCCATGCCAATGAACATGATCCCTTCCTGGGGCGGGCCTGCGATGCCTGCCATCAGGGGTCTGAAACGCAGGTCGAGCAGCCGGCTGTGTGCCTGGAATGTCACAGTGATATGTCCGTCGCTGCGGTGGGTAAATATGTGCATACGGCTTATGCCAACGGAGACTGCGCCTCCTGCCACAATCCCCATGCGAGCAAGCACGCCGGGTTGTTGACGGCTAATACCCGCAAGGTGTGTTTGGATTGCCACGAGGACCTCGCTGAAGCCGGGGATTTTGCGTCACCTCATCCTCCGGTGGCCAACGGGGACTGCGTGAACTGCCACAATCCCCATGCCTCGGGACAGCCCAATCAGTTGAACACCCCGGTGGTGGAAAACTGCACCGGCTGCCATGCCTCATCAGCGACCTGGGCCGAGCGAGCCGTTGTTCACCAACCGGTCGCTGAGGCGGAGTGCATGACCTGCCATGCCGTGCATGGATCGGAAATTTCGGGTTTGCTGACCGGGTCGGTGCCGGCCTTGTGTTTCACTTGCCACGATTCTGATGCGGCCTTCGAAAAAGTTCATGGCGGCCGGTCCATCGCCGACTCCGATTGCACGGCCTGCCACGATCCCCACGCCTCGAACGAGCCTGGGTTGCTGCGGGCCAACCAGCATGATCCTTTTGCGGCCGATGAATGTGGCAAGTGTCATGGGGAGTTGGCAGCCGGTGGCGGTTTTGCCATTGCTGCCGGGACACAGGACATGTGCCTGAAATGCCATCGAGGCGTAGAGGCGTTTAAGAAGACAGCCAATCATCACAATATGGACACGGATGAATCCTGTTTGGCGTGCCACAATCCGCACGCTTCCAATGAAGAAAGCCTCCTTCTGCGGAACCAGGAACAACTGTGCATGAGTTGCCATTTCAACGACAAGGAAAACAAGTCGGCCTGGTTCACTCATGAGGGCTTGGCCTGCACCGAATGTCATGTTCCACACGGGGGCGACGACTCGCAATTGCTCATCAAGCGTGATACGATGTTGTGCGGTCGTTGCCACAGTGAGGCTCATCAGGTGACCCATCCGGTGGGGCCCGAGGTCATTGACCCGCGCACCGAAGAAGCGGTCACCTGCCTGAGTTGCCATCAGTTGCATGGTGCGCGTTTTGAGCAGTATCTGCCGCTCAGTCCCAAGATGGAATTGTGCGTGCAGTGTCATAAAAGATAGGATCTGATATTTTGGTTTGGTGGGGACTGAACAGGGGGATAGGTGCGGCCTCGATCATGGTCGTGGCGGCGCTCTGTGTCCTGCTGGGCAGCGTCACCTCCGGGTGGGCCGGAGTCCACGACGGTGGCGTGGGGTCGTGCAATATCTGTCATGCGATGCACGCGACCGATGGCATGAGTCCGGGTGGCGGTGGCGGTGCCCTCCTTGACGATGGCCCCGCCAGTGATATTTGCCTGAGTTGCCACGCCACGGATTATGGCGCGGTCATGGCGATGGATCCTCTGGTTCCGGCTCCCGAACGCGGACCGGGAAATTTTATCTTTCTGCTGGCCGACAATCTCAATGACGGACCTTCGGGCATTTCGGATCCGATTCCCGGAGATGCCGCTGGCCACAATGTGCGGGCACCGGGGCACGGGCTGGCCACCGACGGCACCTACATGAATTCGCCCGGTGGAACCTATCCCGCCACCATGCTGAAGTGCACCAGTTGCCATGATCCCCACGGCAATACGAACTACCGCATGTTGCGCGGCAGGGGCACACCACAGGGCGCTGGTGCGGTTTTCTTCTACGATGCCCCGTCGGCCAAGGGCTTGGATGTTGTGCTTGGCAGCGATGAAAGCAATGCCACTCATGTGGCTTATAACAACGGTATGAGCCTCTGGTGCGCCAATTGCCACTTTGACTATCTGGATGACCACAACCAGTACGTCAGCAACTTCGACCATCCGACGGATGATGCCTTGGGCACGGATCAGATTCAACAATACTCCATCTACAACGGCACACTTGATCCGGCAGGGGGACTTTTTGCGACATCTTTCCTGGCAGCGGTGCCTTTCGAAGACGCGGGCAACGGGGTCTCGACAACGAGTGGCCCGACAGCTTCAAGCCGCCTGATGTGCCTGTCTTGCCACCGGGCCCACGCCTCTTCGGCGCCTCATGCGGGGCGCTGGGATTTTAATATCGAGACGCTGGGGCAGGACGGAGTCGTCTCGGGTTCATATCCCATCGCCAATCCCTATCAGGATCCTGGACAGGATCCGCTCTGTTGGAAGTGTCATGCGGGTGGGGAAGATTAGCGGGATCCAGGAAAGATTCAGCGATTGAGATTGGCCACGAGCTGGCCGGATTTTTCATCTCCGTATTGGCGATGGCACCCTTTGCACAGATCATATTTTGTCTCGAACGGAATCAGCAGGTCATCAGTGCCGGCGGTCAGCTGGTGGCACGTCTGGCACTCCATCCGGCCGTCGAACAATGGCAACCTCTGGTCGATTTCCCAGGCGATCCAATTGCTGCTATTGCCGCTGCCGGGCACAACATTGACGCCGTAGGGATGGCTCCCGTGTTCGTTGAAGGCCAGCACGGCGCCGTCGGTTTTTGCCTGCCAATCGGAGGCCGACAAATTGGAGTGGCAGTTGAGACAGGTCTCCGAGGCGTTGGCGTGTTGCAACTGCTTGGCCTGGTCGTGATACAGTTCGGCTGCCTTGCGGTGGGCGGCCGAGAGCAGTTTGAGATTTGATTGGGCCCCATGGCATCCTTGGCACTGCGCCGAGTCGATCGCTGACAACGGCACCTGGATCGCGGCGTTCTTTGCCACGGCGATTTGCGAAGGGTCGTGGAAGGAATGGCAGTCCAGGCATTGGTTGGCACCCTGGTGGTGGGCCGATGCCGACTGGACGGCCAGTGTCTGGCTGTCGTGGCAGTCCGAGCACTGCCGGGCGATCAGTTCCGCGTTGTGCTGTGGGGCGATGCCGCCACTGTGGCAGTCGCCGCACAGGGCCGTGCCGTGGGCGTCGGGTTCGTTGCCGGCCCAGGCCGGAAGTGGCTGCTGCAGCAACAGCAGTCCGAGGGCCGGTAAAACGATATTTTGAATCAGATGTTTCATAAAAGCAATATTCGGCACAATAGGTTAAATCTTTAGGGTGGAAACATCATTTATAAGGCTTTATTGTATGTTTAAGCGGTGTCGCCGTTTGGGAAAGATCGGCCATTGATGGCTTGGGAAATCTGTCAAAGCTGACCACTGCCGCAGTTGACTTGCCCAATCCGGTCGCCGACAATAATTTCTCAATATCTCCATATATCCGAATGCAACCAGGAGTACCTATATGAACATCATCGTATTGGGCGCAGGCCTCATCGGCGCCCCCATGGCCCGCGACCTCGCCGCCGACTCCCAATTCAACGTCACCGTCGCTGATCAAGACGAAGACGCCCTGCTGGAACTCAAAGCCATCGCCAGCGTCGAAGGCATCATCACCGACTTGTCCAAACCCGCCAACGTGACCGACCTGGTGCGCGATTTCGACCTGGTCATCGACGCCGTGCCCGGCTTCATGGGCTACCAAACCCTCGAGGCGATCATCAAGGCCGAGCGTGACGTGGTGGACATCGCCTTCTTCGCCGAAGACCCCTTCGGCCTGGACAATCTGGCCAAGGAAAAGGGCGTCACGGCCATCATGGATTGCGGCGTTTTTCCCGGCATGGGCAGCGCCCTGATTGGTCGGGTGGCGCGCAAGATGGACACCGTCGAAAGTGTCCTGGTCTATGTGGGCGGCCTGCCCGAAGTGCGGCAGTGGCCCTGGGAATACAAGGCGGTCTTTTCGCCCATCGATGTCATCGAGGAATACATGCGGCCGGCGCGTTATGTGGAAAATGGCCAGCCGGTCACGCGCCCGGCCCTGTCGGATGCCGAGTTGATCGACTTCCCGGATCTGGGCACTCTTGAAGCCTTCAATACCGATGGTCTGCGCACCCTGGGTCAGACCATCGGCGCGCCCAACATGAAGGAAAAAACCCTGCGCTATCCCGGCCACATCGACAAGATGGCCGTGCTGCGCGAGTGCGGATTTTTTGGGGATGAAGAAATCGAGGTTGGGGGGCAGGCGATCCGGCCGATTGATCTGACGGCCAAGCTGCTGTTTCCCATGTGGAAGTTGGAGGAGGGCGAAGGCGACCTGACGGTGATGCAGATCCAGGTCGAGGGCGAGAAAAAGGGTCAGCGGCTGCGGTACGTATACGACCTGCTGGATCACTACGATCACGAAAACAAGGTGTCGTCCATGGCGCGCACCACCGGGTACACCGCGACCATGGCGGCGCGGCTGATTCATGAGGGGCTGTACACGCACAAGGGGATATCGCCCCCTGAATATCTGGGCGGCGAATTTGGGTGCGTGGACTACCTGCTCAAGGGCCTTGAAGCCCGGGGCATTTTTTACCGGGAACGGGTCGAAGTGCTGGCCTAGGCCGGATTTTTGGGTGTCCCCGTAAAACGGCACTGTGCGCCCTTTTGGCCACGGTTTGCGGGCCATCTGGCGCCACGGTCTCTCATTTGCTCGCCTTTTTTGTCTTCCCGTTGGCCTTCAGAGCCTATTTGGGAGTAAAATCTCTCCGGATGGTGATCGGTGGGCGTTGGCACGGGCTTTGCCTTGCTTCACCGCACCCGGCAATCCGCTGGGGCACGAAATTTCTGCCTGGAGGCCTCGTTTGTTCCTTGGTAATGCTGCAAAACCCGCATCGTCCCACCGCCGGCTATTCGCCGGGCGTTGGGTCGTTTTGTTGGGCTTGGCGCTGCTCCTGGGATTGGGTTTGACGACCCAGGCGACAGCAAAACTGGTGCGTGACAAGGCCGCCGATAGCCACGCTCCCCGTGAAGTTTTTGGCCGCATCACCCGGGCCTGGGAAGATGGCAACGAGCAGGCCTTGGCCGACCTCATTCACGAAGACGGATTGCGCGTCACCAACAGCCAGGCCGGCGAACGGGTCAGCAACTACAGCCCAAGTCAGGCCTACTACTTTTTCCGCAATCTCTTTCAGGCTCACCGCACGCTTTTATTCGAATTCGAAATGATGCAGGATGCGACCGCCGGAGCGCGGGTGCACGGCATGGCGACCTGGAAGCGCCGCCGTCCCGACTCTGAAACCATTGAAGTCGTCAAGCTGGTCTGTATTCTGGTGCAGCAGGACGAGCAATGGAAATTGGCGGAGATCAACACGATCAGGTAGGAGGCCACCGAATGACCTGGCTGCGGGCCCGGGCATTGCCGCTCGCGGGAATTCTCTGTCTTGGCGGACAGGGTGTTCTGCTGTATGCCGCCGGTGTCGGATCCGACGCGCCCAACCTGCCTTTGCCTGGCCTTTTTCTGCTCCTGACCCTCGGCCTGACTCTCACCCTGGCCTTTACCAACCGCTCCGGCGACCACTGCGCCCACACGACCAATGTCCGTTCCCGCCTGTTTTGGCGGGCCCTGTCCCTGTTGGCCGCCGCCGGCCTGTTGGGACTGGGCCTGTCCATGCTGCTGCTCGGTGGCAAGGCTCCGGCCAAGGTGTCCGACTATTCCGCCAGCCTGGACCGTTCGGTGGCCCAGGTGGCTGAGCTGGAACCGGCATTGCAAAGCTGGTGGGATCGGTCTGGTCCGGTCCTGCGCGAGAAGCTGAATCCTGATGACAATGACTCCGCCCCGGACATCGGCGCACCCGCTCGCGGTGGCGACCTGTTCCGCTGGCTGGACCAGATGCCGCCTCTGTGGCCCTCGACCAGTGAAGGCCTGCCCTTCGGCGTGGTTCTTTGGCGCGACGGCGATCGCATGGCCTGGACCGGATCTGTCGAGCCCTTGTTCGGCAATCGCCTGTTGGCCGGGGCGCCGGCCGAACCGCAATGGGCGCGCAAGCTGACCGAAGGCCGCGAAGGTTGGATCCTGCGCCAGATGACACGCCTGGAATCCGGCTTTGTCCTGGAACTTCAGGTGCGGTTGACGTCTGGTGGCACGACCGAAATGACGCCGGGTGTGGAGCTTGTGGTGGGCTCGGTCAACGACCCGGCCCTGACCATGGACGACTCGGGGCTGTTGATTCGGCAGGTCGGATTTGGCCCCGAAGACCGGGGGCCGTTTGCGCACCTTTTGGCCCGACCGGAATCGGCGGCCGCCCGCCGCGGTGTGACCAAGGCCCGACTGTTGATGGGGGCCCTGCTGGCCTGGGCGGTGGTCCTGCTGGGCTTGACCCGCCTGTGTTTTGGCGCCGGCGCCGGGGTGCTGGCCCTGTGGGCCGGGCGCGGCTTGTTGGCCGGTGGCGAGGCCCTGCGCTGGGTGGGCACGGCTTTTCCTGATCAGGAATTTCCGGCGGCACCCGACTCCTGGTTCAGCCTGGCCGACCCCGCTTACTTTGCCACGCCCTTTGGTTGGGGATGGTTTGCCTCGACGGGCGACGCGATGCTCACCGCCCTGGTGATCGCCGCCTCCGTCTGGTACCTGCTACAACGCCGGGGCCTGGTGGCCGGCACCGTGGCACCGGACGACCCGGAAGCCATCCGGCCCTTGCTGGGGCAGGACCTGCTGGGCGGTTTGGGCCTGGGTGTGGTCAGTGGCGGTGTGTTGTTGGGCCTGGCATTTCTGGCGCGCCTGTTGGCTGAGAATGCGAATCCCCGCCTGATTGGCACCGGCGTCAGCCTTTCCTTCCTGAGCTTCTGGGGCCTGCAAATCGTTTTGCTGTTGCTGGCCTTTTCGGTGGTGGCCCTGGTGACCAGCCTGGTGGCCGGCAGCCGTTGGCCCACTCGCGACAAGTTGGGGGCCTGGCTGGGCGGCGGGGTCCTGTCTGGTGTCACAGCCCTGTTGCTGGTCGCCTGGGGTGGGCAGGATGTGTGGTGGTCGGGGCGCCTGCTGGCTGCGGGCGTGGCCATGGGGCTTTGGTTCCTGGCTCCGGCGCTGAAGGCCCAACCGCATTTTTTGCGCCGCTTTGCCTGGCCGGTGATCATGCTGCTGGTGGTGTGTTGGAACTATGCCTCGTTGCGCGAAGTGTATGACGCCGCCGAACGGTCCTGGCTGCAGGCCAAGGGCAGTCGCGTGACCGAGGCGGATCCGGAATGGTCCCGCTATTTGCTGGGCAGCGTGTTGGGGGAAATGGTGGTGCACGACAGCGCCCGTATCCCGGCCGGCCCGGATCAGGACCTGTGGAAGGATGAAGCAGCCTGGCGTCTGTACCGGGACTCGAACCTCAGTGACCTGGGCTACAACTGTTCGGTGGAACTGATCACCGCCGACGAGGACGAGGAAAGCTTCTTTGCCTTGGGGTTCATGAACTCGGCCCTCTATGAAGTCAGCGCGCGCGAACCCTGGGTCGATATGTCTGGCCGACCGGTGGAATCCGAGGGCGGGATGATTTTCCGCACCGAACGCCGCCGCTATGCCGGTGGCGAAGAAGAAGTGCTGATCGCCGAGACGGCCCGCCTGGGCCGGGGCGGTTGGCTGCGGGTGGAGTTGCCGGTCAGGTCCTGGCGCATCACCACCCTGCGCGATGGGTTGATCAACGAGGTGGCCTATGGCCTGGGCCGGTACCAACCGCGGTCCGAAGTGGACCGTCCGGTCATGTTGTTGTTGGCCGACGACGAAGGCTGGCTCGACACCGGAGAAACCGGCGTGCCGGCGCCCGGGTCCGACTCTGACCTGGCTGCCCTGCGCCGGGGCGACAAACTCTGGGTGGAAATCAAAGCCGGTGGGGACACCTGGCTGTGCCTGTGGAAAGCCCTGCCACCCGACTTTGCCCGCAGCGAGGGTGAAGGTTTTCTGCTGGGCCTGCGCCGTTCGCAATGGCGCGAAAACGTGCTCGATATTTCCCGCCTGATGCTGCTGAATCTGGTGCTCTTTTTCCTGTTTTACGTGGCAGTGCAGTTGCGGCGCTGGCTGTTGGGCGTGGGGGTCGAAAGCGGCCACACCTGGCGGCCGGGATTCCAGGAGCGTTTCCTGGCCGGTTACCTGCTGCTGGGCCTGGTGCTGCTGGTATTGGTGGGCATGTCGGTTGATCAGGTGGGTTACGAACGGGTGCGCGCCGAGGCCCGCTCCCGCACCCGCGGCGGCTTGGTCCGCACGGTGGAACAACTGCGCACCCTGCTGACCGAAAAGGCCTGGTCGCTGGTTGATAGCGAGTACATTGACGAATTGATGCGCGGGGGCATCGTGGGGCAGCGGCCTTCCGGTTTGTCCGACCGGCAGGGCGGTATGGTCTTCAGTGGCGACGGCGAATTGCTGCTGGATGAAACGCTGAGCGATTTGTCGGCTACCGAAGCCCGTGACCTGCTGGACGCAGGACGCAATTCGCCCATGGTCGTGATGCGCGAATACGGCGAGACTTTCGTGGGCGTGGTGATTCCCATCCGGATGCAGGATTGGGCCACGGCCGCAGGTGGCGTGGTCGCCGAAGTGGGCCACGGGCAGACCCACACCAATGGCTTTTTCTTCTATCGCCAACGCCTGGGTAAGGACCTATTGGGCTCGCTGGCCGAGTTGGTGGGCGGACACATCATTTTGGATGTGGCGGGGCAGCCCTTGTTGGCCAGTCATCCGGCGGCCGTGTTTGCGGGTGAGGTGCCGTTGCTGGCCGGCCCGGACAAGATGATGCCCACTTTGGACCATTGGTTGGGCGTCAGCATTTTTGCCGCGCCGGGGCGCCCATTCGCTTTTACGGCTGGGCGGCCGCTGACATCATTGATCAGGTCAGCCGACGGCACCCTGGTGGTGGAAAGCCATCCTGCAGTGTTGAATTTGGCCTTCCCGGATCGCGAACGCGAGTATGCGAACCAGCGCAACCAGACGATTCTTTTTCTGGCCGGTTTGGCCAACCTTATTCTGCTGACGGCTCTGTTTTTGGCCCTGCTGATGTCGTGGAATATCTTCCGGCCGCTGCGCCTGCTGCTGACGGCCACCCGTTCGCTGGCCCAGGGAAATTTCGAGGCGCCGCTGCCCGAAGCGGGCCGTGACGAAGTGGGCCGCCTGGCCGAAGCTTTTGGCTCCATGCGTGGCGAATTGCAGACGGCGCGGGATGATCTGGCAGCCCGGGAGCAGTTCCTGTCCACGGTGCTCGGGAGGGTGACCGTGGGCGTGGCGGTGGTCGACGCCGAAGACCAAGTGGTGGTTTTGAACCCTGCCGGAGCCCATATCCTGACCGACTTCCGGCCCGAGGTGGACGAAAAGCGTGGCGTGATCCAATTGATGGGCGATTTCCGGAATCTGGGCCCGGGCACTGGCAGGGCCGCCGGTGAATTGGTCAGCAGCGACGGCCGGCGCACGGTGCGCGGAGCCCTTGCGCCCCTGGAATTGCCCGGCGGTCGCACCGATACGATGCTGGTCTTCGAAGACATCACCGAATTTCTGACCACCAAGAAAATGGCCATCAATGCCGAACTGGCTCGCCAGGTGGCCCACGAAATCAAGAATCCGCTGACGCCGATCCAGCTTTCGGTGCAGTTGTTGAGCCAGGCCTGGCAGGACAAACACCCTCAGCTGGACCGGATTGTGCCCGATACCGTGGAACGGGTGCTGCAGCAGGTGACCTTGCTGCGCAGCATCGCCACGGAATTCAGCCTGCTGGGGCGTCCGGGCGAATTGGAAACCGAAGTGGTGGACCTGTTGAAACTCGTGCGCGACGTGACCGGAGCCTATGCCGTGGATGACAGCGGCGACGGCCCGACCCACCGCGTGGAGATTGAGGCCGAGGCCTTGCCGCCGGTACTGGCCCATCAGGAGTCCCTGCAGAAAATCCTGGGCAACCTGATGCAGAACAGTCTGGATGCTGCCCGTGGCGAGGCCACTCTCGAAGTGGATGTGAGGTGGCGGATTACGCCTGAGACATTGACCTTGGTGTGGCGTGATAATGGCAGTGGCCTGCCGCCGGAAGTGGCTGACCGCCTTTTTGATCCGTATTTTTCCACCAAGAGCAAAGGCACGGGCCTGGGTCTGGTGATCTGCCGTAATCTGGCCGACCGCATGCACGGCAGCATCACTTTGGGCAACCGTCCCGACGGTCCCGGCGCGGTGGCCGAATTGACCTTGCCCCGCGTGGGCCGCGACTGATTGAAATGAGCTTCCTGATGATTCGCAAGAGCATACTGCTGGCATTGTTGATGATTGTCCTGACGGCAGGTCTGGTGGCCGCACGCCCCAATTCCCTTGGCCGGATCCAGATCGCCCGGCTGCACTACGAAGGCGGCGGCGATTGGTATTGCGACCCGAGCAGTCTGGCCAACTGGATGGATCTGCTGGAAGCGCGCACCGGCATCCCGACTTTCGACACCGAAGCGGTGGTCACCCTGGACAGCGAAGACCTGTACCGGTTCCCCTTCCTGTACATCTCGGGCCACGGCCGCATCGCCCTGGATGACAATGACCTGACTGAGTTGCGCCGTTACCTGGAGGCCGGCGGTTTTCTGTACGTGGACGACAACTACGGCCTGGACCCTTCGTTCCGGGCCATGGTCAGTGCTTTGTTTCCGGATGACGAATTGGCGCCCATCGCCAGCAGCCATCCCATCTACCACAGTTTCTATGATTTGCCGGGCTTGCCCAAGATCCACCAACACGATGGGGAACCTGCCCAGGGATTTGGCGTATCGAAAGAAGGACGGCTGATGCTGTTCTATTCCTATTCGTCTGATATCGGCGATGGGCTGGAAGACCCCGAAGTGCATGGGGATCCGGCCGAGACCCGGGAAGCGGCGGCCCGCATGGCTGTCAACATCATGATGTACGCCCTGACGCACCCTTAACCCGGATTTGAGCACCGTGAACCCACGCCAGGACCACACTTCCAACTTCGAGGCCCAGTTGCGGCGGTTGCTGATGCGCACCCGCCTGCGCGCTCTTGGGCACGGGTTGATCCGGGTGGGAGCCGTGGGTGGCCTGATGGTGCTGGTGGCGGCCTGGTCCTTTGGTGGCAAGTTGGATCCCGGTGTTTTTAACGGTTGGGGCCTGAGCCTGTCGCTGCTCGTGGGATTGATGGCGTTGGCCTGGAATTTTCTGCTCAAACCCTGGCGTGCCCTGGCCACCACGGCCCAGTTGGCCCGGCGTATAGAAGCAGAGGCGGATTTTGCGAATCTGGTGGTGGCGGCTGAGGAAGCTGGCCGCCTGCCCGAACGCTGGCCGGACGACGAACCCATTGCTGCGGAACTGAAACGACGGCTATACACACGGGCCGCAGCTGTACTGGAGCTGGTGAACCCGGCGAATATCCTGCCTTTGCGCTACACCCGGACCAGCGTCCTGGGACTTGGCGTGGCCCTGGTTGTGGCAGTGATGCTGCAGTTGCTGGTGCCGGCCGAGATGGCCCGCGGTTGGACCCGGTTGTGGCATCCGGGCCCGAACGAGATGGCGCTGAAAACCGGTGGGCTGTACGCGGCCGCAGGTGAAGACGACGTGGTCGTGGGCCAGGATGTGGCTTTGGTCGGCCTTGATTTTGCGACCGGCGACGACCAGGCCGTGGCCGAGATCCGCGTCGGTGGCGGCACCTGGCAGCCGTTGGCGACCCACAGAGAGCAACTGACGAGCACCCCGCTGGGCCTGCCCGATCCTTACCGCAAGTGGCAAGCGGTGGCCGCAGAAGTGCGTGAAGATTTCGCCTGGCGCTTCCGGCGCGGCGCGCTGTTGTCCGAGACCCGTCAGGTCACGGTGCATCACTACCCCTTGCTGACCACGTTGGCGGCGCGCATCGAACCGCCCGCATACACCCGCCTGCCTGCGCGGGATCTGGA
>DAOVTU010000338.1 GCA_030632925.1 Candidatus Krumholzibacteriia bacterium
CCCGGCGTATCGATGAACGTGACAATGGGCCGGTCAAAACGCACCGCCATTTCCATCAGGCGCAGCGCCTTGCGGTAGCCTTCAGGATGGGCCATGCCAAAATTGCGCCGGATGTTGCTCTTGGTATCGCGACCCTTCTGGTGGCCGAGCAGCATGATCTTGCGGTCGCCCAGGGTAGCCATGCCGGCCACGATGGCTTCATCGTCACGGAACATGCGGTCGCCGTGCAGCTCGACAAAGTCGTTGAAGATGTAATGGATGTGGTCGTTGGTCGTTGGGCGCCGCGGATGGCGCGCCAACTGCACGCGCTGCCAGGGTTCAAGTTTATCGAAGATGTCCTTGCCCAGCTTGCGGCTTTTTTCACGCAGCTTTTCGACCTCGTCGGTGACATCCATGCCCCGGACCGAGGCCGAGTCCTGGAGGGTTTGGATGCGTTCTTCAAGCTCAACTATGGGCAGCTCGAAATCGAGCCACAGGGCCTTGTTTTTCCAGTCCATCAGGTCACTCCCAATCTTGATCCGCAGTTTTGGGCCCGCAGCGACAGGCAAAGCTGGCGCAGGCGTACAACGGGTATACAAAAAGGGGCCGGGTAATCGGCCCTGAATTCTGTGTGGATTTAGTCATTTGAGGACCGAAGTGTCAAGGACAACGGTACAAATGCGTATGCCAATTTTAAGACCAAAAACCGCCACTTACCCGGTAACTTATTTGATCACACCAACTACCTCGCCAACAATACGTCGCGAGATTTGTGGCACACAATGACGCGGATCAAGAAAATTCTCGCGATCATTCACCAATTCCCCGGGCACATTGTAATCCAGTACGGTACCCAATCGCGCCATTTCCACCTTGTACCTGCCATATTCGTGATCCAAACCAAAGTCGGTCAGACGGCGCTGCTGCTCTATATATTCCGGAGGAATAAAGACAACGACCTCGATTTCATTCGCCAGACAATAATCGCGCACCGCTTCGAGCCGAAATGCCAGCACTTCTGGTCTCCGCCACGTAGATAACCGTTTATCTGTGGCCACGCTCAACTGATAGACCCAGAAGTCTTCCTTGGACAGCTCCGGTGTGGTATCGACAAACCGGTGTCCACTTAGCCAAGTCAGAACATTCATGCCCGTGGCTTTTGTCACCAGGGGTGACAGATAGTACGACAGCGGATTCTTCGCAACTTCACGCGCTTCTGGAAACCGGTTCATACAATTGGTCTCGTCGAAATTCGAAAAGGGGATCCCGAACACGACTTTCTCGACCTTCCCAAATTCCACGGCATACCAGAACGTATCGATGGCTTCATATAATGTGCCGCCGCCATAGGCAAAATTGAATACATCGTTCATCCCAAAGGCGGAGAAATATTCGTCTTTCAGAGCAAGGCTACGGCTGTCCCCCAGAACAATCGTCGCCTCCTGAGATTTTGCATACCTGAAAATCTTGTACATCTGATAGCTCAACATCGCCGATACAGGTTCTTTCTTCATGCCGAAATCAAACCGCCCGTTGCGCCCAAACGGGTCGATGACCCAATTCAAACTGGCGAGCCCAAAGAGGAACCCGAGCAATATTGCGGTCACTTGCCGGTTGTATCGTTTCATGCCGCCCACCGCCCTAAAATTGGTAGTAGATAAATTCGCTGACCCTCGCCATAAGCATGATTGCCGCCGCTCCGACCAAAGCGACCACCGTCGCCCACCTGGCGGTGGGCTTCCAACGGAGCTCAAAACCACGCGCCCTCGAAAAATATCCGCCGTCCGGTGCGAGAGCGGGCCGATAGCCAGTGAACAGTTCCAGAGGGCTCGGCGCAAACCAGCAGACCACACTTAGGGCTACCAGCCACGGCACTCCATGGAGATTGAAATAACCCGCATGGGTGCCCTCAAACCGAACCCAGGGTTCGAGCCAACCAAGTAGGCCTGACAGCCGGTTGTCCAAAATTGCCCCATTCACACCAAACGCTCCGTCCAGCATACCCATGGCTGCACCGAGACTTTCGGTGCGGAAAAACACACGAGCCAAAACCACGAGAGTAAAAGTCAGGGCCCACCCCCCGAGAACTTCGTACCGCCGGACCGGCCTATGCCCAAGTGAACCTGACCGCCATCGCCTCCAAGCGACATTAACAATCAGGAACACTCCATGCAGTGCCCCCCACACCGCAAAATTCCAGCCAGCGCCGTGCCACAGTCCGCCGAGCACCATCGTGATCATAAGGTTGAGGTATAGCCGATAGCGACCAACACGACTGCCGCCCAACGGAAAATACAGGTAGTGCTTCAAAAAGCGGGACAGAGTCATGTGCCACCGCCGCCAAAAGTCGATGATGGAAGTCGCTTGATAGGGCGTGTCAAAATTGACCGGCAGGGTAAGGCCAAAAATCCGGCCCAACCCGATGGCCATGGTGCTGTATCCGGCGAAGTCGAAATAGACTTGATACGTGTAGGCCAGGGCGCCACCCCAGGCTTCGAACAGCGAAATTTTCAAGCCCAACTGGGCCGCCTCAAAGACGGGACCGGCATACACGGCAACGCCATCGGCAAGCACGACTTTTTCGAATAGGCCGAATAGAAAAAGTGCCCCACCGACGGCCAGATCTTCACGGCGAAAAGCGAACAGATTTGGTGCCTTGAATTGGGGAAGCATTTCCCGGCTTTGGACGATCGGGCCAGCGATCAGTTGCGGAAAGAAGGTGACAAACACCGCATAATCCAGAAGGTCGTTTTCGGCGTCCGCGCCTCGCCAGATATCCACCAGGTAGGCGATTTGCTGGAACGTGAAAAACGAGACGGCCAAGGGCAGAACAATCTCCGGCACCTTGAACTGAGTGCCCAGCAATGAATTGGCATTGCCCACGGCGAATCCTGAATATTTGAACCAAATCAAGGCACCCAGGTTCAAACATATTCCCACAACAAGCAAAGTGCGGCTTCGCTCCGATTCAATGAACCGACCGGCCATGAAGTTGACGGCAACCGACGCCATGATCAGCGGCAGATAGACGGGGTTCCACCAACCATAGAAGACTAGTGAAGAAATGAGCATCCAAGCCATTGAGGAGCGGCGGCCGGCATATCGGTGAAGCCCCAACGTCCCCAAAATAACCACTGGCATAAACGCAAAAATGAAAATGTGCGAATTGAAGAGCAAAGCCGACCTTCCACGTGTTTTCTAATTGATACACATTTCATTCTGCCACAGATCCCTACAATCGCCAAAGAGAGTCGAGATATTTTTCACCGGATCACCACAAAATGCCCTCGAAACGGCTCAAAACGGGCATCATCGGATTCGACAGCAAACAGGTAGATTCCGCTGACAACTTCCTGCCCATTGCGAGACATGAGGTTCCAGGACGCCGTCCCACGACCATTCAGCCCATCGTGGCTGATTTCGGCAACCCGGTCACCACTGGCGGTGAACACGGTGATCCGATTGTGCGCCGCCGGCAGGTTGTTGAACAAAATTTGCACGCCCGTAGGGTTGTCCCCTGATGGCGGTTGGCCCTGCATCTCGGCCAGGGCTTCGCGGGTGGCCGGATTAGGCACCACAGTGATGTTCACACCATGGCTCGCACGCAGGGCCGCGGTCTGGGCCACCGGTGCTGGGGTCGTGAACTGGCGGTTGTTGCCGGGCTCGCCCTGCACACCGTAGCCGGTCAGCACATATCCCGACCCTGACCATTCCATGGCGTGGTCGGCTGCCACGACGGAGTAGAAGGTCTGGAATCCGTTGTGAACCTCGCGGTCAATGAAGTGGTAATACCGGCATCCCCGCTTGGCAACGACCGGGTCTGGCGGACGCCTGCCCGGCCGCGAAGTGACATCAAAAAAAGTGTCCAACACCGCGGGTTCATGTTCCCAGGGCAGGAACGGTTCACGTCCCGGGATCACCGCGCCCCGGCTATCGCGCAACGGCGGTCGCGTCAGGAATTGATTGCCGACATCGGCGTCGACGAAGGCCTGCATCACCTCGGCCAGGCCGTCAAAACTCGGGTCAACCAAACAGACAGGGAGATAGCGGATATCCTCAAGCCCCGTATTGCGCCCCAGGTTTTGGTCATTCGTCACGCCCCCGGTTCCACCCGGGATAATGTTGATCAGGTCGTACTCGCCCAGCATTCCCCAGAGCACCGACTGTGGGCCGGCCTCCTCGGTGGTGCCCTCGGGCCGGACCCAATCTCCGATCCGCCAGATCCGGTACGATTCAAAATCCAGGTGCCCGTTCAAAGGGTCCGGATCGTACTCGCTCACATCGTCCCAAAACAACTCGACAGAATGGTCACCCGGCACCAGGCGCAGGCTCGGCGACTGTGGCGGGTAGGCCGTGATCTCGATCCAGGGCACGTACCGTTCGCCGCCGTTGCCGGTCTCAAAGTCCGACTCACTCGGGACCCAGAAAAGACCATTCTCGACGGTGCACTCGCGACCGTGGCGGCGGAAGCACTCCTCGCAGTTGTCCGCGTTCACGTAGATGCAAAGCCGGCCATCCGGCGCGGTGAACAGAGCCCCCGGGTTGATCACCTCATAACCAAAGAC
>DAOVTU010000184.1 GCA_030632925.1 Candidatus Krumholzibacteriia bacterium
AAATCGATCCCATGAAGATCAAGGACATCCAGGTCGAGGCCACTGTAATGAATGGCCGGATCACGCACATGGTGGTCTCCAAGGGAGGCTATCCGCACTGACGGAAGAGCAAGTGCAGGTAGAAGGCTGAGAGACCAACATCTCTCGCAGCCATCAGCGAAGCTATTTTCTGTCAGCCGAAGTGAGACAGAATCAAGGCTAAGATAAATAGAACGGCCCTACTCCCCGTAGGGCCGTTCTGTTTACTGTGGATTCTAAGATTCCACAAAACAAACGACCCGCTCCCGCTAACCATTCAATTCCAAGCGATCATAGAGCCAAAACCAACTGATTATCAAGCTGTCTAGCCACACGATAGATTTTCCCGGTCCGAAAACCAGGGTCCCCGAGTAATACCGTAACAAGGAAACTTCTTTCTAAGATTCAGATCGCAAAGTGTCCTTTAATTTTATACTTGAAACGGTCCTGACGTTGCTGGCGGGATACAGGCAGGCATGTACTGTACCTGGGAAATGTTCAAACCAAACTCACTTGACGACATCATTCCTGCCGCCGGTAGTAGATGGCGTACGAAGTCACGTAGGTTCCCGTCTTATTGTACGTGCTGGGCATGGGTGTCGGACCTTCGCTTGTGGAACGCCCACCGGTGTAAAACCCCTTCGGCGCCAACTTGGACCCGGCCACGATCAACCCGTTGGCCCCCCGCTTGCCGGCCAGCACACGCAGCTTTTTCACGTGCTTCGTCTTCTCGAGCTTCTTCGAGTTCATCGAATCCGTCTCATAGTGGAAATAGGTCCGGAAGCTGTCGACCACGAAGTAGGCGAACTCGGGCCTCTGCTCGAACACCTTCACGTTGGCGGGAGACTGCTCGGGCAGCTTCAGGTCCTCCAGGCCGGCGGAACGGACCTCGGGATCGAGGACCTCTGGCGTACTGAGGGCCATGATCGATTGGGTGTCGATGGTCGTCCCCGCGCATCCGGCGAGCAGCAAGGCCGCGAAAAACGGGAGGGCGGCACCGGCCCTCAGGACCCTCGATCGTGTCATCGGCATGTCTCCTCATGGATACAGGTCATCGGAAATGTCCCGAAGTGCAGTATACCGGATCATACCGGACTACTTTACTCGCGTCTAGAGTGGTCCTCAATTCTTCCCAGGGGGCACATAGTGGACTGCCCCCAGCGATAGCTTGCTACTGGGAAATGGAAAGTCAGAAAATGGTTAAACTCGATTATAGCTCTCGTAATGGGGGCGTCATTATAGTCAATACCAAGGTTTGAATGCAGATCGTTCTCTTCAATATTGAAAATCGGCTACTTTTGGGCGTCAATGGTGGTGTTGAAGTACACGGTATTAGCTGCACCCGTCCCCATATCCAGATTCGCGACGATGGCATCCAGATCACCATCACTATCTAAATCGCCCAGCTCACTGGCCAAGCTTTTGGCAAGCCCTAAAGCCAAGTTACTATCGCTAAAGTGCCCATCACCGTCGTTTAACCAGACCTTATTAGTCAACCCTATGCCTATAGGTTTTCCGCGAATGATGAAGAGATCCAGGTCCCCATCCAGGTCCAGATCCGCGATGCGGATATTACTCTTATTGGTTTTTCCAAACTGCTGTGTGCCGGCTTTGAATACGCCATGACCGTCATTAATCAGCAATACGGCATTACCTATACCGTTACCCAACAGAACATCCAAGTCACCATCCAGATCCACATCAAAGAGGTTCACGCTGCGAGTTTCAATAGCCGGTAGCGTTTGTGAGCCGGCACTGAACTGCCCCTGACCGTCATTGAACCAGATCTTGTCAGCCAGAGGGGTAAAGGGCGGAGATGAGCGATGAGGTATCCCCACGTAGATATCGCGGTCTCCATCTCCATCAAGGTCACCAAATGCAATCGTAGACTGAGCCCATCCTCCAAATTCCTGGGTACTGAGGGTAAAGTTGTTATGGCCATCATTCAGGTAGATACGATCTGCATTGGCGATAACATCTACGTTACCGTCATCATTCGAGTCGAAAAATGAGATGAGATAAGCATCATTACCACTGCCGAAGGTTTGGTCAGAGGGCACAAAATTCCAGCTTGTATCGTTCAGGTAAAGCGTGCCACCCGCCACGGCATCCACAAACCCATCCTTATTGATATCGAAAAAACAGGTTGTTCCTTCACCAATTTGCCGTGTGCTTTCACTAAAAACCCCGTGTCCGTCATTTAACCAGATTCGATCGTCGAGATAGGTATCCAGATCGCCATCACCATCGAGATCTTCTAGAGAGACGGCCCAGCTATCCGCTTGGCCCAATCGCTGACCACTATCCACAAAAAGCTCTTGAGCCATAAGTGGCTGAGACAAACAAACGACGATCATGACTACGACATACTTAAGAGCCGACATTATAAATCCCCCCAAGCGTGTATTTTTCGAAAACAATGAATGCCTGCCAATGTAACCCTGAATTTAACTGCCAGAATGCCCAAAGAAGAGGCAAAACAAACGCATGGTTTCCCCGTAGTCCGTCAGAAGCAGATACGGTCAAGGAGAGGCCTCCCGGCACAGCTTTAGCAGCAGTCAAGACAACTAGCTTACGGAGAGATGCCGGACAGGTTGCAGAAATATTTCCTACCCCCGCAGGTAAGAAGGCCTGATCCCGGTATCCTGTTCCGACACAGGGCGGAGCCACCCGCCCCACCCTTCTCCTTGCATCCCGCCCACCGAACTTTCGCAATCTGCCGCGGGTCTGGTATGTAGACCCGACGCGAAAACTGTCGATCAACAGAACACGGTTTGGGTCACAGATATTACCTACATCAGGACGTGGGAAGGCTGGTTGTACCTGTCCGCAGCGCGGGGAGCGCCTGCGGGCTACCTTCTACAGCCTACAACTGAGTTGTTGCCAATACTCAACATATTGGACTGACCAGAAGTTTTTGGCCGGAACACCGGAAGTTTCGCGCCGTTACTATTTGCTCTTTTTCAAAAAACCCTGTTTGTCCAATTCTCTCGCGACCTGCCGGCTCAGGTCTTCGATGTTGGCCTTAACATTTTGCGGATTGAAAGTTCGCGACTGTGCGGTCCAGACCAGGGTTTCGCCCGCCACGCTGTACAGATTCGTCTCCAAGGTCACTGTGGTCTCTTCAACGTAGGAGCCGGGATCCTGGGAGACATCGTAGGTAGCCCGGTAGTAGCCCCAGTAGTTCCGGTAGTAGTTGCGGGGCACGGCATGGGTTGCCCCGGGCACGAATTCCCTGTCCCTTTCGATGGCGACCAGGCGGGTGACCAGGACCGCGTCCAGACCGCTGTTGGCAATGGCCGTGACGACTGACTCTTCGTCCTCGATCTCACCCGAAGCCATCACCGTGTGCCGCGGAACCGAGCTGACGCCCTTGCTCACCAATTGGCTCGACAATTCGGATTCAAACATCATTTCGGTGTCGGGGTTCGGGGTGACGCCGATGACGAGGATGTCTTCGAATCCACCGCCGGAGTAATCAGGGTCCGTCCAGATGTTGCCCATCTGGATGGGGCCGGTGGCGCACGCGGCCAAAAGGAACAAAGGCACGATCCACATGGTGGATTTCAGTAGGTTTGCAGATCGCATGGAGGCTGTCTCCTGTGTTTGGGCTTCTTGCGGCCGTGTGCTGATTGGAGCTTATACTAGTCTTGAGGTTGGACTACGGCAACCGGCGATTGGATGGGAGCCGAACTTGGGGCCGTTGACCGAATGGGCAGGTGGGCGGTGGGGGTGAACATACCGTTCCCGCGGCCGCCCTTCGGCTTCCAGCCCGAAGAGCGCACGCTGTGGGAAGCGCCGGAAATCTATTTCAAGATGAGCCCATTGGGGCTCCCTTCTTTTTGTCTGCAAAATCGCCTCACGAAGTCCCGGCGTCCTCCGCATCCAAACTCATCGAATTGTGCCAACCCAGCGCCAGGGCTGCCCGGGCAATAGGATCGCATTCGTGATAAGCCCGGCCCTTATGGGCCAAATCCAGCGGCAAGGCGTGCAACAGCACATCGGCCAGGCGTCCGGTCGGCGCCTCGAGGGGCGCGTCCCAGGTGCCGGATGCCCGTTCCCGCAACGCCTCGATCAGGCGCAGGTCCAAGGTCATGCCTTCGGCGCTGGCGGGTTTGGGCTCGGACAACAACTCAGCTTGCACCTGACGGTAAAGACGTTCGCTCGGCACTTCTTCAATGGCCACCCGGTCCAGGGCCATCAGCAAAATCAACCAGCGGCCACCTTCCATCTTTTCGTGCTGCATCACCTCAGCCAGGGTGCCGATTGTCGGCAACACCGGTCCGTTGGTGCCCATCTCTGGTTCAACCGCCTGCGGCGCCATCACCAAACGTCCCGGCCCATCCATCAGGTCATCCATCATCTGGCGGTACCGGGTTTCAAAGATGTGCAACGGAGCAGCCGCACCGGGAAACAGGTAATATTCAGACAACGGAAAAACCGGTAAGGGTCCCACAGCGCGCTACTCCGTGACCGGGTTCATCGCTTCATCCAGAAGCTTGATCAAACCCTCGCGGTCGTAGGAATACGGCTGGTCTTCATTCAACTGCACCAGTTCCTGCACAGCCTTGCCGATGGTGAACGCCGCCTCGCCCTGATTAGGCACCACCATGTAACGCAGTTTCGAATTTTCGTCGAACAGGGCCAGCATGACGGCGTCCGACACTTCGTCCGGATCCTTGAACTGGGAGCGGTCATTGGAGCCGCGGTCCTGCATGGCCTTCTGAGCTTCGGTCAACTCCACCCCAGCGGCCACCTTTTCAGTCACCATGCGGTTGAACGCGCTCGCGGAAATCTTCGATTTGTAATTGCCCGGCTCAACAATGTTCACCACCACGCCCTGCGGTTCCATTTCCGCAGCCAGGGCATCGGTGAAGGCCTCCATGGCGTGCTTCGACATGCAATAGGGGCCCAGGCCCGCCGGCGAAACTGTACCGGCGATCGAACCGATGGTCGTGATCCGTCCCTGTGAAGCAACGATCAGCGGGGCGAAGGCCTTCGTCACCCGGAAGGGGCCATAGACATTGACGTTCATCTGGAAGTGGAAGTCGTCATCGGAGACATCCATCATCGGGCCCACAATGGCCACGCCGGCGTTGTTGACCAGGCCGTACAGGCCCCGGCCCTCGGCGGTGACTATTGCCACCGCCGCGTCGATCTCGGACTGGACCGTCACATCCAGCCGGATGGACTGCACGTTGGGGATTTCGTTGAGGGCCTTGAGGTCTTTTTCTTTGCGCGCGCCGGCGTAGACAAAGTGTCCGGCGGCGGCGAGGTCCTGGGTGACTTTCAAGCCGATGCCGCTGCTGGCGCCGGTGACGAGGATGGCTTTCTGGTCTTCCTGCACATCGGCAGCCATGGCCACCGGGGCCACCACAAGCACCGCGGAAATGATCGACAAGACCAACCATTTCAAACTTTTCATATCTTGAGCTCCTCTGCGGGATTCAACTTTTGGCTCCGAGATCTCCCACACCATCGGTGGGAATTGTTCATCCGGCAACCCTGATCAGTGGTTTGGCAAGAAAAACGGGAGCCGTATTGGCTCCCGCAGTCTTGAGATTTCATTGGCCCGCACCCGCTGAAGGCGATCAGAATTCAGACCAGCCACCGGACATCACAGGCTCCTCGATGTTGTCGGTCTCAAAAATGATACGCTCGGGGGCCTCGGGCATCGTCTGGCTGGGCTCGGGAGTGGGCAGCAATTTGGGTTCGGGCCGGTCCTTCAGTCGGAACTTCTGCAGCATGTCCTGCAGCTTCTTCGCCTGCCCGGACAATTCAACCGCTGCTGCGGCTGCCTCTTCGGCCGTTGCCGTATTCTGCTGGGTCACTTGATCCACCTGACAGATCCCTTCGCTGATCTGCGATATGCCGGCCGCCTGGTCATTGGAGGCCACCGAAATATCCGCCACCAGATCCGACACCTGGGATACACCAGCTACAATTTCACCGAAGGATTTGGCCGTCAAATTGGCAATGTCAGCACCCGCCCCGGTCTTCTGAACCGAACCTTCGATCAGGCCCGCCGTTTCCTGGGCCGCCTTGGCACTGCGCGCCGCCAGATTCCGCACTTCTTCGGCCACCACGGCAAACCCCTTGCCGTGCTTGCCGGCCCGAGCCGCTTCCACGGCCGCGTTCAGGGCCAGCAAATTGGTCTGGAAAGCGATATCGTCAATCACCTTGATGATCTTGGAAATGTTCTGGCTGGACTCGGAGATCTCGCCCATGGCCACGACCAATTCCTGCATCTGCCCATTGCCACTTTCGGCGGCAACCTTGGCCTGGTCCGAAATTCCGTTGGCCACGTCTGCATTCTTGGCATTGGTCCGGGTCTGGTCTGCAATCTCGGTCAGCGAGCTGTTGATTTCTTCCAACGAGCTGGCGCTGCTCATGGCACCAGTGGACAACGCCTGGCTGGCGCTGGACACCTGGTCCGCGGCAGA
>DAOVTU010000517.1 GCA_030632925.1 Candidatus Krumholzibacteriia bacterium
CCTTTTGAAGATCTTTGGCTGGAAGCGCCGGGACTGGCAAACTGCACGGGCGGTGCCAACGCCGATGGCAATACCGACGCCGAAGGCTGGTTCACGTTTTCGGGCTCACCCAATATGGGTGGTGCCAATGATCCTGACGCCGTCTTGCCGGGCTTGCAGGTCATGGTCTCGGGCACGGCCCTGGACGACGAAGTCAACCCTATCCGGCCGCACATTTTGGTCAACAGCCCGGACATCAATGGCGACGGCACGGTCAGTCTGACAGATGTGCCCCTGTTCGCCACCGATTTCTACGGACCGTACGCCTTCCGCAGCGACTTCAGCTGGGACGGCGCGATCAACCTGTCGGATGTGGTGCGGTTGGCGACCAGCCTGGGCGAGTCCTGCCCCTAAACGGCCGGCGGAATCACGTATTTGAGCACGCTGACAAAGTGGCATCCGGTGCCCAGCAGAACAAAAATATGCCAGATGGCGTGGTGGTAGCGGAACCCGCGCCAGGCGTAGAAAAATGCCCCGGCGGTGTAGCAAAAACCGCCGGCGGCGACCCAAAGGATGGCATTGGTCGGCAACGCTTCCATCAGGGGCTTGCCCGGTACCGTAATCAACCACCCCAAAGCCAGATAGAACGCCAGCGACACCTTTTTCCAGGGCCGCTTAAACACCACTTCGTAGATGATCCCCAGCACAGCCAAACCCCACATCACGCCCAGGGTTGACCAGCCCCAACCGCCGCCCAAAACCGACAATGCATATGGTGTGTAGCTGCCGGCGATCAAGAGGTAGATCGCTGCGTGATCCATCAACTCAAAAACGTCTTTGGCCTTCTTGGGGATCAGCGCGTGGTACATGGTCGAGGCGGTGTAGAGGATGATCATCGAGGCGCCAAAAATGCTGACACCGACCACCAGGCGTGCATCGCCACGTTGGGCGGCCAGCACCACCAGGACGACGAGGCCCGCGATACTGCACAAGACACCCAGACCGTGGGTGATGGCGTGGGCGATTTCTTCGCCGCGGGAAAATCCTACATGGGCAAATGAGCCTCGCATGCGAACTCCTCATTCAGGTGCAATTTTTAATGAAGCCTACAGGCCGACCAACAAGGACTCGGAGCAAAATCCGGGGCCCAGCGCGGTGATCAAACCGTGCCCGCCGTGACCCGTGCCGCGCTCGGCCAGATACCGTTCCAATACGAACAGCACCGTCGCCGACGACATGTTGCCGTAGTCCCGCAAAATGTTGCGGGGCCAATCCAGCTGGGCCGGTTCCAAAGCCAACGCATCTTCGTAGGCCTGTAAAACCTTGGCTCCGCCCGGATGCAATAAGAACGCCTCCAGATCAGCAATCTTCAAGTCGTGTTCCGCTAAAAAGGCGCCAATATCATCGGCTGCCGTCTCGGCCACGATGTGGGGGATGCGCTGGGCGAAGACGACCTGCAGGCCTTCCTGCAATACGGTCCAGCCCATGACGTCTTCGGAGTCGGGGAAAAAGCGGCTGCGGGTGGCCAGCATCTGCAAGCCCTCGCCCTCGGTGTTGTCCCCACCAATAATGGCCGCCGCCGACCCGTCGCCAAACAAGGCGGTGGCTACCAGGTTGGATTTCGTGCGATCGCGCGGCAAGAAGGTGAGTCCGCACAGTTCGGTGGTGATGACCAGAATTCGGGCCTCGGGATGGGCCAAAGCGTAGTGATAGGCGTGGGAAAGTCCCGCCGCACCACCTGCGCAGCCCAAACCCCAGATCGGTGTGCGCCGCACATCCTGCCGCAGGCCCAATTGGTTGATCAGGCGCGCATCGATGGAGGGCGTGGCCAGTCCGGTGGTATTGACATAGATGATGTAGTCGATGTCCGCGGGCTTCAAGTTTGCCTTGGCCATCGCTTTAGTGGCTGCTTCGGCGGAAAGTTTGGTCGCCTCCCGTACATACAGGGCGCTTTTCTCAGCGAGGTTGTGGTCTTCGGACAACCACTCGGGCGGCGCTGCAAAATAGCGGGTTTCGATGCCCGCATTGGTGAACAACGGCAACAAACGGTCCAGATTGCGGATGTGTTCACCAAACATGCGCCGGGCGAAGTCGATGGCTTCTTCCTGGGCGACTCGGTGGGCCGGCACGGCGCTGACGACGGCCTGGATGCTGGGCATGTGCTCGCTCCTTGAGCTGATGTGGGACGATGGCTCCGTGTCGTCAATATAGGCAAGGAACCGGCCGAACGAAGGGGCAAACGTTGAAATTGCAGGGAATTGGGGTATAATCGCGCCTTGAGACTCACTTCCTTTGATCTTCAGGAGACTCACACCGTGCGTTCCAATCTCAGATATGCCGTTTTCCTTGTGATCCTGGCCCTTACGACCGGCTGTGGGGGCGACGAACCGGCTCTGCCCGCTTTGGACACTGGCCCAGTGGTTTTTGTGGAGTTGGATGCGGCCGCGGCGGGATTCACCAATATCATCAGCCAGGTGCAGATCCCGATCATCGTGGTGGAGGGGCCATTTTCCTTGCGCGGCAGCAACATTCGGTACGACGGCACTGCCAACCGTTTGCTGGTTGACCTGACCATCACCCACAATGGAAACACCGTGCTGGCCGATCCGGTTCGCCTGCGCATGTTGGCCATCCAGCCGGCTGGGGTGACGGGGTTGGATGATTTGTCTTTCGAATTCCCCTTCGCCAATGATGACGTGCAATGGACGCCCGGCGAAACAAGCCTGCCGCTGACTTTGTCATTTGCCGTGGACGCCGGTGTGAAGGTGGTCTTTTTCGCCGAATTGGGCGCTGGGTTTGCGAGGCCTGCCCCGGTGGAGGACGGCACCATCAGCGGCACGGTGTGGCTGGATCACGATGCCAATGGCCTCCGTGGTGCGGGTGAATTGGGGGCCATCGGTATTATGGTGGAGCTCTTTGATGGTGCGGCCGATCCTGATGTCGATTCGCCGCTGGCCCTGGATCTGACGGACAATCTGGGTGCTTACTTTTTTGCGGATCTGGCCGTGGGGCAGTACACCTTGCGGGTCAAACCACAACCGGGTCTGGTGGTGACCACGACTGCCGAACTGGCGCCGTCATTGCCCGAGGTTGACGGTGGTGTGGGCGCAGTCGGTGACCTGGACTTTGGTATTATATTGGAACCCTCAAGTTCAGTGAGCTTGGAAGTTGCCGCCGACACAATGGTGCGTTCAGACGTCACGAGCCGCACCAACGACAACCATGGTGCCGACGCATTCCTGGGCGTGGGCACCGACAAGATCCGCACCCTGCTGCGTTTTGATCTGGCCTCGGTGCAGACCCCGGTGGTGTCGGCGCGCCTGGAAATGAC
>DAOVTU010000218.1 GCA_030632925.1 Candidatus Krumholzibacteriia bacterium
CCCGCGGCGTTTTTCTGGGCGGCGACCTGCTCCCCCACGGCATGGACCTGTCCTGGCAGTCCAGTCCCGACGACGGCGATTTTGTGACCGGATTTCTCATACCCGGTTTCCAACAGGTGCGCGACACCCTGGGTGACGACTACCCGCAGGTTTTTCTCATCCTGGGCAACGACGACCCCCGCAGCCTGGAAGAAGATTTTCTCGTCGGCCAGGATGATGGTCTCTGGCGTTACATGCACGGCCGCAAGGCTCCCTTCGAGGGCCACATGGTGTACGGCTATTCGTGCATCCCGCCCTCGCCTTTCCAACTGAAAGACTGGGAACGCTATGATGTCTCACGCTTTGTGGATCCGGGATGTGTTTCGCCGGAAGATGGTTCGCGCACCGCAGGGCCCACAGGAAGGGAAATCCGGTACACCACCATTGAGGACGAGTTGGAAGAGTTGGCCGGCAGCGATGATCTCACCCAGGCCATTTTCCTGACCCACTGCCCGCCCTATGATTGCGACCTGGACCGCGCCGACCTCGATGGCAAATCGGTGGATCACGCACCGTTGGATGTGCACATCGGCAGCATCGCCCTGCAGCGTTTTATTGCCGAACGCCAGCCCTTGCTCACCCTGCATGGCCACGTGCACGAGAGCCGGCAAATGACCGGTGCGTGGCGGGCACAATTCGGCCGCACCGTATCCTGCAACGGCGCCAACGACGGCCCGGAACTGGCTCTGGTCCGCTTTGACCCGGACCAACTGGCCGACATGAGCCTTGAACTGATCTAGTCGTCGCCCATGCCGTCATCCAGGGGCAACTCGTAGGCGGCGTCAGTCACCGCGCCAATTTTCACCGCAAAACTCGACCGCTTCTGGATGTCCTCATCGGTCACCAGATGCACGTCCAGCAGCCCGTCGGTGCGGTAGCCGGTTTTCAGGAAATTCATCTCGCTCAGGCATCGACTCCAACCATCCAGCCAGGTCAGCAGGCACTGGCGCTTCCCGTCGGCACCATCAAAATGGATCAGCAGATCGATATCACTGGCCGGCCCCGCCACGGCGTTTTTCACGCTGCCGATCAGGTACATTTTCTTGATGCCCAACCCCACATGATCCACCTCAAGGGCAATGCGCTCCGACATTTCCTTGCGCCACAGCCAATACCGGATCGGTTGCGCATCGTCGGCCTTGTCGCGCGACTGCACCTCGGGTGAAACGGTGCCGGGATCGGAGATGCACGCCACAGCCTGGTCCAGATCCGAGTTGAGCAGAATCTTCAGAATCCGGCCGTCCGTCTCGGCGGCCATGTCGATGACCCGGATGGCGTCGGCCAGGTGACCATACTTGGGCACCAACTCCTGGAAAATATTGTCCGAACCCAACAAAAACCGTTCGGCAAAAGTGATCCCGTCGTCGTCCGGATACAGTGGCAGGTAACCAATGCCCGCCTCGACCAGGTCCTGGAAGAAGTGCGTGCCGAAACTCACATCCGGCACGTAGCTGCCCGTCTGTCGCGCGATTTCGATCAGCATGGCCGTATTGTTGATGTCGGCATAGGTGACATTGACACCCAGTTTGATGTCGCCACGACTGCCCCAGCGCCCGGGTCCCATCAATACGAACCGCTTGCGGGGCAGTAACTTATTCAGCTCGCTGACCGCCCGCCCCACTTTTTTCATATCCGCCAGGGTCGTCAGATTGCCGTACCGTTCGGGGTCCACATACACCACGTGGGTGATGTCTTCCATGCGGCCGTTGGAGACGAAACGATTAGCCGTAAAGATGATGTCGGCCGCTGGCAGGTCCTGGGGAATGGGAGCCGGCGCAGCCATATCAGTCTGGCTCTGGGGACGACACTGCAGCAGGTAAAGATGCTCGCCATCGTGGGCGAACTCCACATCCACCGGCGTCTGCAGGGTCTCCTCCAAAACCTTGAGCAGCCCACGCACCTGAGGCAGGAATTTCTGATCGCTCCGCACCTCGTCAAAGGTCGGCACCAGCTTTTCCTTGTCCGGATCGATCAATAAACTCACCGGCTTGATCAGGCGACCATCCTTCAACACTGAAAACACCATGGGCAAACCCGGATACTGCCCGCCCACTTCCTTCAGCATGTCCTGCACGTTCACCGTTTCGAAAGCATTCGTTTCCAAATTGATGACGTCCATGGCACTCGGCGAGTAGCGTACGATTTCGTCGACCGCCACGTTCACCCGCAACTCCGGCTTGCCCGGCACAATCAACACGGGGTAGTCGTCGCCGGTGCGGTCCACCGCGCGCGTGCCCAGGCCAGGCACCAGGCGCACCAATCCATCTTCACGCGAAATGCGCGGCGACCAGCGGAATTCGGTCTTTGAAAAGGCCACGCCCGCCAGGGTCGGAAAGAAGTACTTCCCGTTGCGCGTGCCGACAACTTCCTGAATCAGGATGCCCATCTGCTCGTCAAATTCGAGCACACCACGCTCGGTGCGGTATTCGATCGGGTCGGGACCGAACATCGAGGCGTAGATCTCCGCCACCGCATCCTGCAGAGCCGCAAGGCACTCTTTCTTCGTGCCCTGATTTGCCAAAAACAGACTCTTATACTTGCCCGAAAAAGCCGTCCCCACTCGATCTTCCAGCAGGCTCGAGCTGCGGATCACAATGGGCACACCGTCAAAATCATCCAGGGCCGACGACATGCCGTGCACCAGGTTCGGAGGAAAGGACGAGTTCTTGAACAACCGGATGATGTTCGGGTAGTCCCGGCGCACCTCATCCAGGCCCTTGTACTTCTGATGCAGCACGTCTTCCAGATCGTTGTAAGCGATAAAATCCAGCGCTGCATCCGAGGCAATGTGCCAGGTGCGCGGAATCCGGATGTCCGCCAACAGCTTCCAGTCGACCTCGCTGGTCTTGTCCAGGATGGCGTGCTCGGCCTGCAGCACCGTGTCGCCCTTTTGCGACCGTTGCCGTAAAATGCAGTGGGCCAGCAACATCCCCGCCGCCTTGCCACCCAGCTTCCCATGGCTCTTGGTGGGCATGATGATGCGGTCCATCAGGTCCCTGAAGAACGTGACCCCAACGTGGTTTTTAGCGGTCTTCACGAAGTCCAGTTGCTCGGTCAGAATTTTCTGGGTCAGCGATACCCGCACGCTCTTCATGGTCGAGACCGGCATGCCTTCGCCATCGAGTGACGACTGCTGGAACCGGCGCAGCGCTTCCTGCACGTCACTGAGAGTCGAGCGCGGGTTGTCCAGCACGTTCAGGAACGAGGATGCCCGGTCGGCCTGGATCCACTTCTGAACGTACCCCACGATTTCATTGCCGGTGATGTATTTGGCCGCCACCGCAAAGGGCTCGCCGTTGATCAAGGGGGACAGGTCCGCATGGCGCGGCTTCTCGGGCATGTTGGTTTCGCCATTGCCCAACTCCAACGGGTCGTAATCCTGATCCATCGTACTGAGCATGTCCTGTGCTTCGTTGATGCCGATGGAACAGAGCAAATTCAACATTTTCCGGCTGATCCGCAGAAACAACGAGTCGTCGGTCTCGCGCAACAAGTCTACGATGACCCGCCAATTGTGGTCCTCGTCTCCACCGCTGCCGTCCCCGATTTCGCGCCACTTTTTGCCCATGCTTTGCATTTTTTTAAAGAGCAGGTAGTGCCCAAGCCGGTCGGCCAGGCTGCGCAGCAGTTCCACTTCTTCGGTCAGGAAGGGCCCCTGATCTTCATCCGGCCGCTCTTCGGTGTAGTGAACCGAAAGCTTGCCGACCACTTCGTCGTGCAGGGAAATGTCCGTGCGCAAAACCCAGGGCGAGGACTGAAACCCCGTCGACTCGAACCTGTCGTTCTCCAATTCGACAACCGCCACACACACTTCCGGGTATTGCCAACCCGGCCCGATGGCCTCGACAACATTGCCCATCACCTCGGCCAGCGGACGGTCCACCTGGTTGACCGCCTTTTCCACGCCGTAGAGACAGCGCAGTTCCTTGGCCCGCTCTTTCAAGTCGCCAATCAGTTTTTCGGTGGGTTTCATGCCGATCCTCCCGCCCGCACGATGCCGAGGCCCGCCACGCCGTCCAGCCGGACCGCCAGCGGGTCTTTCGTGCGCACATGCCGCAGATATTTTGTTTCCTGCTCGGTCGGTTGCCGTTCCAGCCAATCCCAGTCTATGCGGCTGCTGCCACTGCCACGCACCGTCAGGTACGACACCTGGAAGCTGATCAGGTTGTGGAAAAAATGCGTGCCCTGGCTCGGATCGGGATTCAACTCGCGGAATGACGACTCCACGATCACCCGCGCCCCACTGATCTGGCCCCACTCCACCGGCACTCCCAGCCACGAATCAGCACTGCCCCAACGGCCAAAACCGATCAACATATAAGGCCGCCCCGCCGACAACAGCGAGTTGTTGAGCTTCTCCACCTCAAGGGCGATGGCCGGTGTTTGCCCCAGATCAAAACTGTCAGGCTTGATATAGATGATGTCCGAGATGTCGTTCTTGACGCCGTGCCCCAGCGCCTGCTCCGAAGCCAGCACCACACCCGGTTCGTTCAACTCCAGCAGCGAAACCTTCGACTCGCCCATGGGCACCATCATGGCCCGCATCTGCAGCAGGCAGAACCGATGGCGGCCATCGGCGGTGCGGTCCACGGCAAATTCCAACTCCACCGGGCATCCGGCCACCCGTTCGGCCAAGGGCAACAACTGGGAAACCAAGTCGTTCAGCGGCAGGGTTTCGGCCTGCAGCATGGGCCCAAAATCGAGCACCCGCGGCCCTGCGGCAGACAACCCCAGGCGCAAACGGTCCGACGCCGGATCATAGGATGAAACCATGTGGTCCAGGACGCCGTCGGCCTCGGCCACTTCCAGTTCCAACCGCTGCAGGAATTCGGTCTCGCCCATGGGATCGGGCGGCGGCGGCGTGCCCATGTTTACCGTCCAGAAACGGTTCTGGGTGTTGCGGATCCGATCGCCCAAATCATTAAAAGGAGGCGGCGAAGTCGGTGAAGTCGGGCAATATCCCCAACTCAACCCGCCGTCGACAATTTGCCGGCCCAAACCCAGGGCCAGATTCACCACGCCGTCGGTCGTCAGGCTGCCGCCGCTGGGGTAGTAGTTGAAGGTGCGCGCCACACCGGATATTTCGGGGTAGAAACTGTCACCATACCGATTGCCCACCACTTCCTGCACCACCACGGCCATGCGTTCGTCCCGGTGCACCTGCCCCGTGCCGCGGAAGTAGTCCTTCGCGGATTTGTAAAAAGTCGTGGCGTAGACAAAGCGCACCGCATCGTTCAGGCGCTGAAAGCGGGTGTCCGCATTGGCCGAATTGTTGGGAATCATCTTCGTCGAATACACGCCGGCAAAGGGGTGGTTGAGCATGTCTTCCATCAGGCTCGAAGACCGCACCGCCAACGGCGTAGTGACCTGGGAAATGAAATCCCTGAGATCACCGAGATACTCCGGAGGCAAGGTGGCGCGCTGAAAAGCCTGGGCGATGCGGGCGTCCGAGGCATCGGACAACGCCAACTCCCACAGGTCGTTCAGGTCCATGAAGGCTTCAAACATCCCGGTCGTCAGCACCACCATGCGCGGAATCGTGACCTCGAAGGCCGGATAGTCCTCGTGGTTGATTTCGGCCAGCAGGTCCTGGGACATCTGCCACAGACCCGAACCCTTGCCGCCGATTTCGCCGCGCCCGATGCGCGAAACGATTTCCCCCGATTCCCAGGTGCCCCGACTGAACAGGGGGACTTTTTTCTCGGCATTCATGACTCAACCTTCCCTCTGGGAGTCCTAGATCCAGCCTCTGTCGCGGCACGACATGGCCACCCGGTCGATGGCCAGCATGTAGGCAGCATCGCGCATGGAAACTTTGTGTTTGCGGGCCAGATCGCTCACGTCGTAGTACGCCGCGGTCATCTTGACGTCGAGTTTGCTGAGCACTTCGCCCAGTTCCCAG
>DAOVTU010000531.1 GCA_030632925.1 Candidatus Krumholzibacteriia bacterium
AAGGCCGCCACCTGTGGGCTACGGCAGGCTCACCTTCACCCATCCGGACGCCACCGCAGCCAGCGAAGCGATCGAAACCAGCAGCCACAATACCACCGCCAGAAAAAATGGCCGCACGCCGATCTGCCGCAGGCTGTCGCGCGTGAGCCCGGCCCCGATCAGGAACAGCGTGGCCACCATCAGGAAACGGCCGCCCTCAGCCATCCGGTCCCACCAGATGAGGTGGTCGCCAAACGACGAGCGCACCAAAGCCGCCAACAGGAAACCGCCCAAAAACCACGGCACTTTGGCGCCGCTTTTTTGCCTGTTGAGTCGTGAAAACACGAAAGACAAAGGCAGGATCCACAAGGCGCGGGTCAACTTCACGGTCGTGCCCACGGCCAGGGCCTGGGGTCCATAAACGGCCGTGGCGCCAACAACGCTGCTGGTATCGTGAATCGCCAGGGCCGACCAAAGGCCAAAGGCGTTCTGGCTCAGGCCCAGCAATTGGCCCACGTAGGGGAACACCACCAGCGCCAGGGCGTTGAGCAGAAAAACGATCGCCAGGGAGAGGGCAGTATTGGCCGGGCTGGCGCCGATCGCCGGCGCGATGGCCGCAATGGCGCTGCCGCCACAGATGGCGGTGCCGCTACTGAGCAGGGTTGTCAATTCGCGGCCGACCCTAAACAAACGGCTGAGCAGGAACCCGAGCCCCAGGGTGATCGCGATGCTGAAAAACGTGATGCCGAGAGACGAAAATCCCACTTTCAGGACCATCGCCAACTGCAGACCAAAACCCAACAGAACCACCGCCGCCTGCAGCAGGTATTTGGACAGTTTGCCGGTGAAAGCGGCCTGGGGGTTGCCCCAGATCAGGGACAACAGGGCGCCCAGCACCAACGCCACGGCTGGGGAACCGGACACCAAGGCGACCAGCAAGGCCGCCAGGGGCCAAAAATATCGGGAGGCGAGAATCAAGGGCACGGCAGTCTTACTGGCTTTCGGCTTTTTGTTTGGCAGCCACGGCTCTGCGCAAGGCGTTGCCGAACGTTTCGCCCTGGTTCATGAGGGCAATTTCAACCTTCATCAATTTCCCGTCGGTGCTGTAGATCTCGAAAATGTCACCGGCGAAAGACTCCTTACGGTACTGGATGTCGTCCACATCAACCAGGTACATCGAGTCGTTCAGCCCGTTCTTGTGGTAGATGACCCGCTCGTTGGTCAGGATGGCAGCCTCGCTGCCGTCACAACTCATCGTGACATCGTAATAGGCGATCAACTCTTCAGAGTCGGTCAATATTTCGTGTTCTGCCAGGTACTCGATCGCATACGCTTCCATGTCACTCTTGGTCCGCACGCCACCCTCGGGGCCAGTCATAAGCCAGACGCCACCCAGAACGATCAGGACCATCCCGACGGTCAACAAACCGCCGCAGCCGATCAAAAACTTCTTACCCACTGGTAGAACCTCCCCCGGTTCCGAATTTCCACACCAACTAGTTCAGCACGCCCTTTTTCTTCATGGCAAGGGCGTACAGCAACAACGCTACCGAGATGAGAAAAATTACGGCGGTGAAGATCAACGAAAAGGCATCCCCAGCCACTTCCATGCCGTTGGAAAGGCCATAGTTGTGGATTGTCGCCGCAACCATCGCCACCAACGCCACCACAAACACCGGCACCGCCAGACATTTGCGCAAAAGCAACATCACCGAGCCCAGGACTGCACCACAGACCGCGATGGCCCAGGCGGCTTCCACCCACATAGGGAAGCCATAGAAATATTCCAGTTGTTCCGCCGTAAATTTGCCCATGTACCATTCAGCTTTGGTCTGGGTCATCAGGTAATCGAAAGCCCCCATGGCATTCCAAAGCAGCGAGACCACACCGACAATCCACAAATGAACCGGCGTCTTGGGTGTCGCACCATTCGTTGCTTCTGACATCACGATCTCCTTGTCTATGGTCCACTCCGGATCACGGCCCGGTATTTCTCATCATCTTCAAATACAAATTCTCCACTTTGGTCCGCGCCCACGGCGTCTTGCGCAAAAACTTCAGGCTGCTCTTCACTGACGGGTCGCTGTTGAAGCACCGGATATCGATCCGCATGCCCATCTCGCGCCAGCCGTAAAAATCGACCAGCGATGTAACGATGTGTTCCAACGTCAAACCATGCAGAGGGTTGTTGATCTGTTCGTCGCTCATGGGCTGGGCAATTCTTTCTGCGCTGCAACCTGCGCATTCAACTCGGCACAGGCCCGCATCCCGCCAAAGAGCCCGAACAGCACCCAGGCGTGAAAGGCGATGCCCAGAAAATCGGACACCATCAACATAATCACTGCATCGAACGCATAGAGAACCATGCCCACGATGAAGGCCCAGCGCTTGGCGCGGTTGGCCAGCCAGCCGAATGCGACATACAATCCGGAGATCACCAGGATCAAACCAAAACCAAATATTCGAGTCACGCTGGCCATGTCTGCGGCCTCATTTGCAATGCCCATGACGATGCCATCGACAAGCTGCGTGGCGCCCAAGCCAAAAAGAAACGACCAACTGCCGTTGGCCAGAGCAATCACCGAATTGATGACCGACAGGGCGGCAATCCAGTAAAACCAACCGGCACCGGACTTGAGCTTGCGCTCCAACTGCATCCGGGCTTCGATCTGCTCCCGTATCTCGCTTTCGCTGGCTACGGTATCGTAAGGCACGGCCTCGACGGTCGGCACTTCTTCGGCCTGTACTTCGCCTGCCTGCACTTCCACATCTTCACGTTCCATCGGTACAACCTCTTTTGGAATAGTTTCTATCGAGCGTCGCCATTATCCGCCAAATACCAGATCAAACCCAAGCCCTATTCAACCCGTTGCCAAACTTCGTCGATGTGGAATTTCTCGCCTTCCGCTTCGAAAACCGCTCCGCCGGACCAGTATCTCGAACCATCGGCAGATTGCTTTCCAAACGCGAAATGCCCTTCTGACACGATTTTCACCACCGCAGGCTCGGTTCATCCGGCAGGTGGCGTCCTCAATGCTGTGGGGTCACTTCCGGAAACCCTGCTTAAAGATCGAGAACTCTTTCTGGAGTTTATCAAAGGCGGCTTTTTCCTCCAGGGAAAGCCCGTTCAAGCCGGCCCGATGGTCCTGAGCCATGGGCAACAACCGCCACTGGCCATTTTCGAGCATCAGGCATCCACTTTCCAGTTCGAAATTGCCGGGATCGTTCGCTG
>DAOVTU010000528.1 GCA_030632925.1 Candidatus Krumholzibacteriia bacterium
GAGCAGTACACGCGCAACATGGTGACCGGTGCCTCGACCAGTGAACTGGCCATCATCCTGATCGACGCCCGCCACGGCGTGGTCACCCAGAGCAAGCGGCACGGTTTCCTGATCTCACTGCTGCAGATCCCCCATCTGGTGGTTGCGGTCAACAAGATGGACCTGGTGGACTTCAAAGAAGAAGTCTTCCATCAGATCGTGAAGGATTTCTCCGACTTCTCCCAGAAGCTGGACATCCACGACATCACCTTCATTCCCATCAGCGCCCTGGACGGCGACAACGTGACGACCCGCAGTCCCAATACGCCCTGGTACGAGGGCCATACGCTGCTGCACCTGCTCGAATCGGTGCATGTCTCGGCCGACAAGAACTTCGTCGACTTCCGCTTCCCGGTGCAGAGCGTGATGCGGCCCAACCTCGACTTCCGGGGCTTTGCCGGCAACATCACTTCAGGCACAATTAAAGTCGGCGAGGAAATCGCGGCCTTGCCTTCGGGCAAGACCACGCGCGTAAAATCAATCGTCACCTACGACGGTGATCTGGAAGAAGCCTTTGCCGGCCAGGCGGTCACGCTGACCCTCGAAGACGAAATCGACATCAGCCGTGGCGACATGATCGTGCGCAAGAACAACCTGCCCCACGTGGGCAACGAGTTCGATGTCAATTTGTGCTGGATGGATGAGGAGCCCATGAATCCGCGCTCCCATTATTTGCTGAAGCACACGACGCAAAAGGTGAAAGCGTACATCTCGGAGATCCAGTACAAGATCGACGTGAACACCCTGCACCGGCAGGACGCCGAGCAGTTCGAGTTGAACGAAATCGGACGCGTGACCATCAAGACCGCCCGGCCTTTGTTCTTCGACAACTACCGCGTCAACCACGGCACCGGCAGTTTTATTCTGATTGATCCGCTCACCAACCGCACTGTTGCGGCGGGCATGATCCGCGGCGAAGCGCGCGATGTGAAGGGCGCCACCCAGACCAAGCACGCCGAAGCCCAACGCTCGACCAACGTCCGCTGGGAAGGCGGCATGATCTCGGCCGAAGATTGGGAACGCCGCAATGGCCACAAGGGCACCGTGCTGTGGTGCACCGGATTCTCGGGCGCGGGCAAGTCGACAGTGGCCAAGGGCCTCGTCAAGTCGCTCTTTGCCAAGGGTCATCAGGTGATGATGCTCGATGGCGACAACGTGCGCCATGGTTTGTGCGGCGATCTGGGCTTCAGTGACCAGGACCGTTCGGAAAACATCCGGCGCGTGGGCGAAACGGCGCGGCTGTTTTACGAGCAGGGCAACATCGTCATCTGCACGTTCATTTCGCCCTTCCGCGAAGACCGCAACTTCGTGCGCTCGATTTTGCCCGAAGGCGCCTTCCATGAGGTCTTCATCAAGTGCGACATCGAGGTTTGCAAGCGTCGCGACCCCAAAGGGCTGTATAAAAAGGCCGCCGCCGGTGAAATCAAGGACTTCACTGGCATTGATTCGCCTTACGAGGAGCCTCTCGAACCTGAAGTCACCGTCGAAACCGACATCCACAGTGTGGAGACCATTGTGGAGCAATTGGAGCGCTTTTTGAAAGAGCGGAAGGTGCTGTAGCCCAACACCTTCCGATCCTCAAAACTTCAACCTAACGTATGATATCGTAAAAATGTGGTGATTCGTCGCCACATTTTTGCTATAATCACCCCCGTTCGCCGACCGACCCTATTTCGCCCAACCTTCCCCGGGAGACATGCATGACCGTCCGGATGGCTACGCCATTGGTGCTGTTGATCTGCACCTTGGCCTTGGCTGGCAATATCCTTGCCAGTGAAGTCGCCATTGACGGGGCGCACCTCATGCCAGCCCATCCGCGTCTCATTCAGGAAGTTGGCCACCGCGAAGTTGCCCGCCTGCACCAGGCCCAATACACCCCGGAAATGCGCCGCGACCTGCAACTGGACCGTCCGGCCACCAAATCGGCGGCCGTGCTGGGCACCGGCACCCCGCTGATCATCCTCTGGGATTTCAACGACCACACCGCCGACGTCGTCAACCACCCCACGACCACTTTCGACTCCATGCTGTTTTCCACCGGCGTCTACCCCACCGGGAGCATGAACGACTATTACCTCGAAGCCAGCTTCGGCAAATTCGGTGTCGGCGGCCAAATCATCGGCTGGCAGACCGCCGACAACACCTACGCCAGCTACGCCAACACCGACGGCAGCCAGGATCCCAATACAGCCCGCGTCATGATCCAGGACATGATTGCTCAACTGGATGCCACCGTCGATTTTTCCGACTACGACAGCGACAACGACGGCTTCGTCGACGGCCTCTTTTTTGTCCACGCCGGTGCCGGCCAGGAAGAATCCGGCAACCCCGGCGACATCTGGTCCCACTCCTGGAATTTCAGCAGCGGCCTGCCCACCAACGACGGCGTCTCCATCGGGCGGTATTCGGTAGAACCCGAGGAATTCTCAGATGGCAGCCAGATCACCGTCGGCGTTTTTGCCCACGAGTACGGCCACATGATCGGCCTGCCGGATCTCTACGATACCGACTACTCCAGCGCCGGCATCGGCCAGTGGGGCCTGATGTCCGGCGGCAGCTGGACCCACCGGCCCGGCGATCAACCCGGCAGTTCGCCCGCCACCATGACCGCCTGGAGCAAGATCCAACTGGGCTGGATCACGCCCATTGAATTGACCGCCGATGCCGCTGGCCTGGTCCTGCCGCCGGCGACCACCAGCCCCGTGGCCTTCCGCTTCTACCAGGCAGGCGATGCCGGCACCAACGAATATTACCTGGTGGAAAACCGTCGCCGGGTCGGCTTTGACGAGGGCCTGCTGGGCCGCCAGATCGATCTCGGCCTGCCTGATCCCGAAGGCATGATCATCTACCACGTGAACGAAAACATGAGCGGCAACTCCGTGGACGGCAGCCGCCTGCTGGACGTGGTCGACGCCAGCCCCTGGTTCGACGACCTCGGCGGTCATCACGAAAACCTCAACGCGCCGACGGCCGACTATTCCCTGGTCGCCGGTTACAACCGGGGCGACAACGGCGACTTGTGGCCGGGCTTCACTTCCTTCGCCGCCGACAGCACCGATTGGGACGGCCCCCGTGACCGCACCACCTTTGACAGCAACTCGATTCCGGCGGTGGCCAACTACGACTGCTCCGTTTCGGGCCTGGCCCTCAACAATATTACGCTGGCTGGCGTTGACGTGGTGTTCGACCTGACCTTGACCAGC
>DAOVTU010000583.1 GCA_030632925.1 Candidatus Krumholzibacteriia bacterium
CCTGTCCACCGTGAACTGGGGCTGGGTCACGTCCGGCACATCGAACATCAGGTCGTCCAGCAACTGGGCCATGATGGTCTGCAGGCGCCGGGCGCCGATGTTCTCCATGCGTTTGTTCAGTTCCGCCGCCAGGCGCGCAATCTCGTCGATGGCGTCGTCGGTGAAGGTGATGGCGCAGTTGTCCACGCCCAGCAGGGCGATGTACTGCCTGATGAGACTGCCCTCGGTGTCCCGCAGGATCTTCACGAAATCCTCTTCGGTCAGGCTTTGCAATTCGACCCGGATGGGAAAACGCCCCTGCAGTTCGGGAATCAGATCGCTGGGTTTGCTCATGTGGAACGCGCCCGCTGCCAGAAAGAGAATGTGATCGGTTTTGACCGGGCCGTATTTCGTGCTCACGCCAGCGCCTTCGACGATGGGCAACAGGTCACGCTGCACACCCTCGCGGCTCACATCAGGCCCACCGCTGCCACCGCGGCTGCCGGCGATCTTGTCGATCTCGTCCAGAAAGATGATGCCGCCGTTTTCGACCAGTTCGATGGCCTCGGTCACGATCTGGTCCATGTCCAGGCGCTTTTCGGCTTCCTGCTCACGCAGGTGGCGCCGGGCCTTGGCCACGGACATCTTCTTTTCCGTCGATTGCTTGGGGAACATGTTCTTCAGGCTGTCGCCGAAACTGGCGTCAAATTCTTCACCCGCCGAGGTGAAAATGTTGGCGATGGGCACCTTGGACTGCTCAGTGGTGACCGAGACCTCTTTGTCATCCAACACCGACTCGTTCAGTTGCTTGCGGATTTTTTCCCGACTGCGTTCCCAGCGGGCGCGGCGTTCGGGTTCGGCGTCCATGCCGCTGATCGGCGGAAACAGCGTGTCGATGAGTTTCTCTTCCACCGCATTGTCGATGTCCTCGGTGAAACGAATCTCCTTCTTGCGCCGCACCAGCGAAATGGCGTTCTCCACCAGGTCGCGCACCATCGAGTCCACATCCCGGCCCACATAGCCTTTTTCGGTGAACTTGGTGGCTTCGACTTTCAGGAAAGGCAGGTCGGCCAGCTGGGAAAGGCGCCGGGCGATTTCGGTTTTGCCAACACCAGTGGGGCCAATCAGGATGATGTTGTTGGGCACCACTTCGTCGCGCATTTCGACGGGAAGCTGCATGCGGCGCCACCGGTTGCGCAGGGCGATGGCTACGGATTTTTTGGCATCGTTCTGGCCGATGATATAGCGGTCCAGCATGGCCACGACCTCGGCGCAGGTCCACATGCTGGTGTGCTCAACTTGTTTGATTTTCATCGTCCCCGCCTTCAGTTTTGTCGATCTCCAGGACCGTGATGTGCGTATTGGTGTAAATGCAGATTTCGCCCGCAATATTCAGGCCCTTGTTGCAGATGTCCGCTGCTGACAACTCGGTGTTTTGCAAAAGGGCACGGCCGGCTGCCAAGGCGTAGGGTCCACCTGAACCGATGGCCGTCACGTTGTCGTCGCTTTCGATGATGTCGCCGTTACCGGAAACCACAAAAATGTCGTCCTTGTCCATGACGACCATCATGGCTTCAAGTTTGCGCAATATTCTATCGCTGCGCCACTCGCGGGCCATTTCCACCGTCGCGCGTTTCAAGTGGCCGCGATAGCGCTCGAGGTGGCCTTCGAACTTCTCGAAGAGGCTGAAGGCATCTGCTGCGCCACCGGCAAACCCGGTCAGGACTTTGCCGCCGAACAGGTGGCGCACTTTGACCGCCCCATGTTTGACTGCTGTATTGCCCAAGGTGACCTGACCGTCGCTGCCGATGGCTCCCTGGCCATCCCGCAACACCGCCAATACTGTGGTTGATCTGACTTTCATGAAACGCTCCGTTTTCTATTTGGCCTTCTTGTGTCCACTGCGGTCGGCGCGCGGGTGGGCGGCGTCAAACGCGGCCCGCAATCGGCCCCGACCGAGGTGGGTGTAGATTTGGGTTGTCGACAAATTCTGGTGGCCGAGCAATTCCTGCACGACCCGGATGCCCGCCCCACCATCGAGCAGGTGGGTGGCAAAACTGTGCCGCAACGTGTGCGGAGATACCCCTGCCACGCCCGCCAGTTCCCCGGCAAAGTGGCTGACTCTGGCCTGCACCGTTCGGGGCGCGATGCGCCGTCCGGGGCGGCCTTCAAAAACCGGCCGGGAGGCATCGTCTCCTCGCAGGGCACCGTCCAATACGTTTTGCCACACCTGGGGTTCCAGGGCACCGCTCAGGTGGTCGCGCAGGGCCTCGGCGGCGCATCCGGCCAGGGGCAACACGCGTTCCTTGGAGCCTTTGCCCAGCACCTTCAAGCGGCTCGACGGGAAATCGAGATCGCCGAGGTCCAGGCCCACCAGTTCGGACAGGCGCAGGCCGAAGCCGTAGATCATCTCGAACATGGCCCGGTCCCGGCGCCCACGCGCAGTGTCAGTGTCGGGCGCCTCAATCAACCGGGAAGCCAGTTCGACATTCAGGTCCTTGGGCAGGCGGCGTTCGCGGCCCCCACGCCCGGTGCGCAGGTTGCCGGGAATGCGTTCCACAATACCCATCGTCTTCAAAAATCCATAAAAACACCGGATGGCTGCCAGATGCCGATCAACCGTGGTCAGCCGGCGGTCGTCCCGCCGCAGTTGGGCCAGATGGCCCCGGATCAAACCACGCTGCCCATCCAGACGTGACCATTGGTCCTGCACCGGGGGCTTGTCGATGACGCCAAAGCCGATGACCGATTTCAGGAATACCACCACGTCACTCCCGTACGCCTCCACCGTGCGGGGACTCATACCTCGCTCGTGGCGCAAATATTCCAGAAAGGGCTGCAGGGTTTCCAGCGACCGGGTTCCATCTGTCACGGCTCACGTCCTTGTCGGTAAAGCTCAGACCGAAGGTACCATCAGCTCTCGGCGGCGGCAAGCAGGTCGCGC
>DAOVTU010000286.1 GCA_030632925.1 Candidatus Krumholzibacteriia bacterium
GAATTCGTTGGCGCTACTGTTCAGGAAGGTGGCATCATCCTGAGTCGTATAGTTGTAGCCTTCAATATCGAGGCTTTCCTCGAATTCGAATCCGGCCCGCCAGGCGGCCTTGGGCGTCAGCAGGTGAATCGAACGGAAATAGGATTCATGGTTGCCCTTGGCTCCACGATAGGCCGAGACGGCCTTGCCGGGATCCGGGTCTTCGGTGCGCAGGGCCACCAGGCCGCCGGTGCCGCCATGGCCGTCGCGGGCATCGGTCATGCGGTCGACCACCAGGCCTTCGGTTGGCACAATCCATGGATCATCAGCCATAATGTGGCCGGTCCCGACCAGGATACCATCGCGCTCCACGGTCGGATTCCAGGAGGTGCCCGCTTCACCCATCACCACCGCTGCAGCCCCCACACCGCCGTCGATGAGTGTCACGCGGTTGCTGTACCAGTTCATGTATTCCAGGGCGGTGCGGGCAAACGGATTCCACAGGGGGCGTTCCCAGCCAAAGGCCTTGGCGGGGCCGGACAGCTCAGCTTCTGGTATCGACGTGGCTTCCGGCGCAGTTTCCGGCGCAGTTTCCGGTTTGGATTTTGGTGCTTCCAGCTGATCCACGTCAGGTATGGTGTCGGCCGGTGCGGCCACTACTACGGCGCTGGTATCGACGACGGCCGGCAACTGGGCCTGGCTCGGAGTGGCGAAGGCCACCATCAACATGGTCGCCAACAGGGCGGCTCCATTGCGCCCCACCAAGGCAGCCCGGTTCAGTCCCGCCAGACGGGGCAAAAGCAGCGGCATCAGAACTGCAAAAATCACGGCATTGCTGCCCATGTGAAGCAGGGCCATCGGCACCCCGGCCAACAGATAACCCAGGGCGCTGGTCTCGCCCAGATCAAAGGCCAGAATGCTGGCCAGGTTGGTCAACAGATCATAAATGAGGGTACTTCCCAGGCCGATGGAAATGGCCCACAGGGCGGCCATTGGTTTCTGGCCCTTGAAGGAACAGGACAGGATGAGGTTCCCGCCGATTGCTCCCAACACGCCGGCAGTGCCCATGCCCAGCACCTGTGCCACCAGCAACAGCGGCACCGGCAAGCCATACGGCGAGCCCAGGGAGTAAATGCTGGCCGCCAGGGCACCGGTTGCAAATCCGGAACGCGGCCCCAGCACGCCACCGCACAGGGCAATGATCAAGGTCATCAGTTCCACATTGGGCACAGCCGCCAGAAGATATCCCGCACCAACCGCAGTGCCCGTAAAGAGGCCCAGCAACACAGGTTGCCGGACCGACGCCGAGGCATTTGTCGTGGTCTTTGGAGTATTCATGGCCGCATCATAAGCCGAGGGCGGCGGCCGGGCAAGGTCTGAGCAGATCAGACGCTGGTCAGTTTGGCCAGGCGGCGTCCCACATCCAGGAAAGTCGGGTCCTCGTCATTGATCTTGCGGAAGCACTCGACGGCTTCTTCGTCCTGGCCGGTCTTTTCCTTGGCCATGCCCAGGTGATACATCAGGCCGTGGTGCTCGCGGGAGCCTTCGCCGGCAAACTCAAGGCCGTTGGTCAACACGGTGATGGCTTCTTCGTGGCGCTCGGCCCGCTGCAGGGTGATGCCCCACATCTCATGGGCGCGCACACTGAAGGCCTCTTCGGCCGCGGCGGCCTCAAAGCTGTCGCAGGCCTGGTCGAACAGACCCATTTCCAGGTAAACCATGCCCATTTCATACAGACGTTCGGCGTCGTCACCTTCGCCGCCACCGACCACGGCTCCGATTTCGGAGGCGATGGTGTCCAATTCGTTGGACTTGCCGGTCACCAGTTCGGGGCCGTCCTCAGCCAACATCTGGGCCAACAGATCGACCGAATCTTCCTTGCCGTTTTCCTGATCGGCGATGTCGCCTGCCAAAATTTCAGGGGACGGCACGGTAGGCGCAGCCAGGAGCTCCTCGGCCGGTTCACTCTTATCCACGCCACCGCTGGCCTGGGCAATCAAGTCGTCAAAGCTGCTGCCGCTGTCCTCATCGTCAATGCTGAAGCAGCCATCGGCGTCGAGTTCTTCAGCCGCAGGGTTGCCAGTGAGCATCACCGAATCATCGCCGGTTGCCGCAGGCACTTCCGGTGCTTCGGGAGCTTCCGGGGTTGCGTCAACAGCCGGAGTCGAATCGAGGTTCAATTCGCCAAAACTGGCGTCATCGTCCTCAGCAGAATCGGCAGCGGTTTCAACGGTCGGCTCTGCTTCGGCCACCGGAGCTTCGGGATCAGCCACAGGATCAGCCACGGCCTCGACCACGGCCTCGACCACGGGCTCGGCCGCAGGATCACCAGCCACAGCACCTTGAGGAGCATCGCCACCAAGGGCCACTTCGCCAAAGTCCGAGTACGCACCACTGTCGACGGCCACCGGATTGGCCAAAGCGTTCCACTTGGAAAACTCCGGATAGTTCATCAACTCGGGCACTTTGGCCGTCAATTCATCAATTTGCGCGCGGGCTTCGTCTTCATTGCCCCCGGCAAAGTCCATGCACGCGATCAGGCAGTCAGCCCGGCACGCTTCCAGATTCATGCTCCACACGCGGAAAATCTGGGCCACCCGCGACAGGATTACACGGCTTTGGGGGAACAGATCAAACAGGCTCTGGCATCGTTTGAGGAAAATTTCCTTGATGTCACCCGAGACATTTTCGCTGTTGTCCAGAAAGTGAACGGCGTGGTTTTCGCCCTCTACGATCAACCCCTGGTTGGCGCGGGTTTCGGCCAAGTACCAGTGGGCGTTCAAATTTTCAGTATCGTGGCGCAGGATTTTTTTGTAGATGGCCACCGCATTATTGAGCAATCCGGTGTTGCGGTATTTGGAAGCGGCGCTCAGAAAATAACTGACGGCGCGGCGGGTTTCGGTGCCCTTCAGGCACAAATCCCCCAGCTCGTTGATCACCGTCGGGTTGTTCTTGTCCCGTTCGAGGATCTGTTCGTAGAGCATGATCGCCTGGGCCCAGTTTTTCTTCTTACCGGCCTGATAGGCTTCTTGCTTCAATGTGCTGAGCTTCGACAAGAGGCAGACCCCCGCAGTACCAAACGACCCTAAATGGTCTATTTCTGGGAAACCGGAAGGCGAATTCCATCGATTTCCTTTGGCTATTGATCGCCCGGAAACCGCACGGGTTAAGCATTAATCTTTTGCCCACCAAGGAAAACCGAGTGCACGGGGTTGTGGCCGGCCCGATAAGGTACCAGACGGTAGTCTGAGCCATCAAGAATCACGAAATCGGCATATTTTCCCGGTGCGAGGGAACCCACCCTTTCCTGCTGGCCCAAAGCCCAGGCGGCATTCAAGGTGGCTCCGACAAGGCTCTCAGCCGGCGTCAGGCGCATTTGGGTGCAGGAAATGGCCATAATCAGGGGCATGGAGAGGATCGGGCAGCTGCCCGGGTTAAAATCAGAGGCCAGGGCCACCGCACAGCCTTCGTCGACCATAGCACGGGCAGGAGCGTAACCCTTTAGTCCCAATGTGAATACGGTACCTGGCAGCATCACCGCCACGGTCTTGGAGCCCTGCAGGGCATCCCGGCCGGCCCGATCAATGCGGATCAGGTGATCGGCTGAGTCGGCTCCCATGCGCGAAGCCAACACGGCGCCACCAAAAGCCTCCAACTCGTCGGCGTGGATGGTCAGGCGCAGGCCCAGATCCCGGGCCCGGCTGAGGATGATCACGCTTTCTTCCAGGGTGAATACTGACGGTTCACAGAAAACATCGCAGCGCTCGGCCAGCTTTTCGCGGGCCACCAAGGGCAGGATCTCCTCGGTGATCAGTCGCACGTAGGCCGCGCGGTCATCCTTGTATTCCTTGGGAATTTCATGGGCGGCCAGGCAGGTCAATACCGCCCGGATGCCAGTCTGGTCCACGGCCGCCCGGGCCGCCCGCAGCATCTTCACTTCATCATCCAGAGTCAGGCCGTAGCCGCTTTTTATCTCGACGGTGGTTGTGCCCCAGCTCTGCATTTCCTGCAGCCGGGTCACCGTCAACTGCGTCAGTTCATCCAGATCGCGGGTGCGCGTATCGGCCACCGAAGAATGAATACCCCCACCGGCGGCGGCAATTTCCAGGTAGGTTTCGCCCTTGATGCGGCGCTCGTATTCATCTTGGCGCGTTTTTCCAAAAACGGTATGCGTGTGGGGGTCGACAAAGCCCGGGATGACCGCGCGTCCACCGGCGTCGATGACCGTGATGGTATCGGGGATATCCGGCCCGCCAAAAAGATGATTCAGCACTTTGAGTTCAGGACCGGTGGCCACGATGAGATCGCCGCCAAAGGCCAAGGCCGCACCCTCGACCATTCCCAACTCTTGCATATCACCGCGCCGGCGCGGCCCTTTGCATTCCAGTTCCGGGTCGTGAACGGTGTTCAACTGGCCAATGTTCACGACCACCGAGGTGACCCGTTGGGCGGCGTCTTCACAAAAATGGGCAGGCGTAGTCATGTGACGGATCCTCCTTATTCGGTCAGTCTTCAGTCCAGTTGCAACGTCAGCAGGCACTCGCGCGTCGCACCGGGCAACGAACCATGGCGCAGCCATTCGGAAATCGCCGCAATATCATCGGTCAGCGGTTTATCTCCAGGCTCCACATCGATGATGGTTTTCAACTCCGCCATCAGATCAGACATGGGCCCCGACAGATTCATGGCTTTACGGCCATTGCGGGCCGCCAACTCGGGCCGCGTGATGTACTGCAGTGCCCGGCTGGCCGTGATCATTTCCAGGCCCACGACAGCCTCGACCCGCGACAGCAAGCCATCCAGCTTCAAGGCCGAAACGCTGCCCATCGAAACGTGGTCTTCCTGATTGTCGCTGGTGGGAATCGAATCGACCGCGGCCGGAAACGCCTTGCTCTTGTTCTCCGTCACCAGGGCTGCGGCCAGGAACTGGGCGATCATCAGGCCCGATTCCAGGCCCGGTTGGTCGGCCAGAAAGCGCGGCAGACGGCCATTGTTGCCACTGAGCAAAAGACTGATGCGCCGCTCGGCGATGTTGGCCAGTTCGCTGACGGCCTGATAGAGGAAATCGAGTTGAAAGGCCAGGGGTTGGCCATGGAA
>DAOVTU010000059.1 GCA_030632925.1 Candidatus Krumholzibacteriia bacterium
AAGCACCCGGAGCTGATCCGCAAGTATCTGGGCAAGGGCGTGCCTCACACAGACAACTACTACGCGGCTTTGAATTCGGCGGTGTTCACCGACGGATCGTTCGTGTACATCCCCAAAGGCTTGAAGTGCCCGCTGGAGTTGTCGACCTACTTCCGCATCAACGCGGCCAATACGGGGCAGTTCGAACGCACTTTGATTGTGGCCGACGAAGGTGCCTACGTGAGTTACCTCGAAGGTTGCACGGCGCCCCAGCGGGACGAAAACCAGCTGCACGCTGCGGTAGTTGAGCTCTACACCCACGACGACGCCGAGATCAAGTACTCCACGGTGCAAAACTGGTATCCGGGGGATAAAGACGGCAAGGGTGGCATCTACAACTTTGTCACCAAGCGTGGCCTGTGTGCCGGCGACCGTTCGAAGATCAGCTGGACTCAGGTCGAGACGGGTTCGGCGGTGACTTGGAAGTATCCCAGTTGCATCCTGAAGGGTGACGATTCCATAGGCGAGTTCTACTCGGTGGCCCTGACCAATAACCACCAGCAGGCCGATACGGGCACCAAAATGGTGCACCTTGGCCGCAACACCCGCAGCACGATCATCAGCAAGGGTATCAGTGCGGGGCAGGGTGACCAAACTTATCGGGGCCTCGTGACAATGGGCAAGAAGGCCCACGGTGCGCGCAACTTCACCCAGTGCGATTCGATGCTGCTGGGTGATCGTTGTGGAGCGCACACCGTACCCTATATCGAGTCGCGCAACTCGACCGCGCGGGTGGAACACGAAGCGACGACCACAAAAATTGGGGACGATCAGATCTTCTATTGCAACCAGCGGGGCATCAATACCGAAGACGCGATCTCACTGATCGTGGGCGGCTTCTGCCGTGAGGTCTTCCAGGAGTTGCCGTTGGAGTTTGCCGTCGAGGCGCAGAAGCTGTTGAGCGTGAGCCTCGAAGGCAGTGTGGGATAAACATCGGGCATGCCGGCTGATCCGGCATTGCTGAGTGACTGATTGCACGGGATTTCAAGAAATTGTAAGAAGGAGAACGAACGCCATGTTGCGGATAAACGACCTGCACGCAAGCACGCAGGGAAAGAACATTCTCAAGGGCATCAACCTGGAAATCAAGCCGGGTGAAGTGCACGCCATCATGGGCCCCAACGGCTCGGGCAAAAGCACGTTGAGCCAGGTGTTGGCCGGCAACGATGCCTACGAAGTGCAGTCCGGCACCGTGACCTACAAGGATCAGGACCTGCTGGAGTTGGCGGCCGATGAGCGCGCTCTGGAGGGCATCTTCCTGGCCTTCCAGTATCCGGTGGAGATTCCGGGCTTCAGCAACGAGAAATTTTTGCGCACGGCGGTCAACGCCCAGCGCCGGCACCGTGGCGAAGCCGCCTTGGACGCCTTCGATTTCAGCGCCATGGCCAAAGACAAAATGGCCCTGATGGAGTTGGATCCCGACCTGATGAGCCGTTCTCTGAACGTGGGCTTTTCCGGGGGCGAGAAGAAGCGCAACGAGTGTTTTCAGATGGCGATGCTGGAGCCCAGTCTGGCCATTTTGGATGAGACCGATTCGGGGCTGGACATCGATGCCCTGCGCATCGTTTCCCAGGGTGTCAACGCCCTGCGCCGCGAAGACCGTTCGGTACTGCTGATCACCCACTACCAGCGCCTGCTGGACTACATTGTGCCGGACTATGTGCACGTGCTGGCCAACGGACGCATTGTGCGCTCGGGTGGCAAGGAACTGGCGGTTGAATTGGAAAAAACCGGCTACGGTTGGTTGGAAGATGAAGCCAAAAGTGGGGAGGTCGCCCGGTGAAAACCGCGACCCCCGACAAGAGTTTGACCTACCGGGACGTGTTCGCATCTGGCCAGGCTGAGGAGAAATCCTGGGCTCGTTATGCCGCAAAGCGCGAGAGCGCTCTGGCGGCGGTGCTGGACCGTGGCCTCGAGACCCGCGGGCTTGAAGAGTGGGTGCACGGCAAGGCTGCTGGCCTGGTGGCTGGCGATGCGTTGCCGGTGCGTGGTGAAGTGGCGGCTGCTGGCAGTCCGGAGATGGCCCGTGTGGCCGGTTCGCACCTGCTGGTCTTCGTCAATGGCGTGTTTGATCCGGCGCGTTCCGAGATCGGGACTTTGCCTGCCGGTGCGTCGGTGCAACCGCTTTCCGCAGGCGACGAAGCAGCGGACCTGGGCTCTGTGGCTCGTGACGTCGAGTCGAGCTTCACGGCCTTGAACAGCCTGTTTTGGCGCGATGGTTTGCAGCTGATTTTGGCTGATGGTGTGGTGCTGGAGCAGCCGGTGGAACTGTGGTTTGTCAACGACCTCGCTGGTGAAGCTGGCCTGATTCCAGTGCGCAACCTGATTCAGGTGGGCGCCGGCAGTGAAGCGACGATTATTGAGCGCTTTGTTCTGGGACAGGCGGCCGTGGTTGAGCAACCGTTGACCGAAGTGGTTTGTGCGGCCGGTTCGGTGGTCAATCATATCAAGCTCGTGGGCGGCGAAGCGGCGGGCGAACACTTCGGCAGCACCCATGTGGTGCAGCGGGCCGACAGCACGTACCGCAGTTGGGAAATTGTGACCGGCGGCCATCTGGCCCGGCGGGAATTGCATCTGGACCTGACCGAATCGGGCGCCAAGTGCGACCTGAATGCGCTGTACATGGGTGCGGGAAAGCAGCGGTTCGACCTGCGCACGCGGGTGAACCATGACGCGGCGGAGTGCGAAACCCGGGAGCTTTACAAGGGCATCCTGGACGGTGAAGCCCGGGGAGTATTTGACGGCCTGATTCTCGTGGCCCGCGACAGTCAGCAGACCAGCGCCCACCAGACCAATCGCAATTTGCTTTTGTCGGATGACGCGGTGGCCAACAGTATTCCGCGGCTGGAAATCTACGCCGACGATGTGAAGTGCAGTCATGGCTCGACCACGGGACAATTGGAAGATGAGGCGCTGTTTTATCTGCGCACCCGTGGTTTCAGTCCCGAAGAGGCGCGCACGTATTTGGCCTGGGCTTTTGCCAGCGAAGTCATCGAGTCGATTCCGGTGTTGGAGTTGCGGGCCGAATTGTCGGCCGTGGTGACGCGCACCCTGGATGTCGTGGATGATACCCTGATGGGGGAGTTGAGCTGATGGATCCGGTGAAGACGGCGACGGAAAAACGGGGACTGGAATTTTTGCGGCAGGGCGGCGCGTTGGCGGATTTTCCGCTGCTGCGCGATGCCCGCGCCAAGGAGAAGCTGGTCTTTCTGGACAGCGCGGCCAGCGCCCAGAAGCCGCAGGTCGTGATCGATGCGGTGGACCGTTTGTACAGCAGTGAGTATGCCAACATCCACCGCGGAGTGTACCGCCTGAGCCAGGTGGCGACCGAGCTCTATGAGGGCGCGCGGGGCAAGGTGCAGAATTTTCTGGGCGCCGCCAAGTCGGAAGAGATCGTTTTTGTGAGAGGGGCCACCGAAGGCCTCAACCTGTTGGCCCACAGCTTTGTGCGGCCGCGGGTTAAAGCAGGGGATGAAATACTCATCACCCAGATGGAGCACCACTCGAACATCGTTCCCTGGCAGTTGCTGTGCCAGGAAACGGGTGCGGTTTTGAAGTTTGTGCCGCTGACGGCTGACGGGGAATTGGAGCTGGATAAGCTGCCCGAACTTCTGACTGATCGCACGCGAGTGCTGGCTGTATCGCACGTGTCCAACGCCCTGGGCACGATCAATCCGTTGGCTGAGATTGTCCGGCTCGCCCACGAGAAGAACGTGCCGGTCATAGTGGATGGCGCCCAGGCGGTGCCTCATCTGGCCGTTGATGTGCAGGCTTTGGACTGCGACTTCTACGTCTTCTCGGGACACAAGCTTTACGGACCCACCGGTGTGGGAGCAGTCTATGGCAAGATGGAACATTGGCGCGCCATGCCGCCCTGGCAGGGTGGCGGCGACATGATCCTGTCGGTGACCATGGAGAAGAGCACGTACGCTGAGCCACCGGCTTGCTTCGAGGCCGGCACGCCGAATATTGCCGGGGCCGTGGGGCTCGGTGCGGCCATAGACTACGTCAATGAGATTGGGCTGGATAATCTGACGGCTTATGAGAACGAATTGTTGGCCCAGGGCAACGAAATCCTGGGACAGGTGCCGGGTCTGCGCATCATCGGAACTTCCGCGCACAAGGCCGCGGTATTCAGCTTCGTGCTCGACGGCGTGCATCCCCACGATGTGGGCACGTTTCTGGACAGTGACAACATCGCCGTGCGCACGGGACACCACTGCGCCCAGCCGATCATGGACTACTTCGACATCCCGGCCACGACTCGTGCGTCGCTGGGGATCTACAATACAACGGCCGATCTGGAAGCCCTGGCGGCAGGACTCCTGAAAATCAGAAAGTTTTTCCGCGTATGAGCGACCTGAGAGAACTCTACCAGGAATTGGTGCTGGACCACGGACAGAAGCCGCGGAACAACCGGCCCATTCACGACTGCGACCATGAGAAGGGCTGCACCCACCGTGAGGGATACAATCCGCTGTGTGGAGACAAGCTGACCCTGTACGTGAAATCCGATGGCGAGACCCTCGACGACTTGTGTTTCGAGGGCAGTGGTTGCGCGATATTCACCGCGAGTTCGTCCATGCTCACCGAAGCCCTCAAGGGCAAGAGCATCGCTGAAGTGCGGGAGATCATGGACGAGTTCATCGGCATGCTCACCAGTGGCGAAAAAGTGGCCGATCCTGAGGGGTTGGGCAAACTGGCCGTCTTTGGTGGCGTGAAAGATTTTCCGGCGCGCGTGAAGTGCGCCACCCTGCCTTGGCGAGCTCTGGAATCCATTCTGGCGAGCCGAGAAAATGCGGAAGGCACCGCTGATGGTGCCATCAATAGCAACGAAGACCAGACTGGCTGAAGCCGGCTGGTAAGTTCATAGACTGGAGTCTCGAAATGCCTTATCCCGAGCAGATGGTGGCCCCCATGCGGGCTGAGCTGACCAGCGCCGGAGTGCAGGAATTGCGCACCACGGCTGAGGTCGAATCTTTCTTTGCCCAGAACACCGGCACGGCGCTGGTGCTGGTCAACAGTGTGTGTGGTTGTGCCGCCGGCAGTGCCCGTCCGGCCCTGAAGTCGGCCATCGGTGAGGACACCAGTCCTGATCGCGTGGCGACGGTTTTTGCAGGCCAGGATCTGGAGGCGACGGCCCGTGCCCGCGAGTTGTTCGGCTATGTGCCGCCTAGCAGCCCGAGCATGGCGCTGATCAAGGATGGGGAGCTGGTGCATTTTGTGCCGCGCCACATGATTGAAGGGCGCGATGCGTTGAGCATTGCCCAGGACTTAACGGCCGCCTTCGCGGAATACTGCTGATCATCTGGCCAGAGCGGCGACTCGCCCCGCCGCTCTGGCCTTGAAATCACTCTGGCCTTGAAATGACTCTGGCTTTGAAGTCACTGGGGCCTTGAAATAAAGAGGAAGAACCATGGGCACTTTTCATGATACGGCCGACCCTTTGCACGGCATCACCGTGGTCGCCGAAGCGGGCAACACCGTGTACGTCGGCCGCTGCCACGCTCGCGAGAACGGCACCATCCTGCTGTTGGATGTGGATCAACACACCGATGGCGATGATGGCAAAACGAATCAGGAATACCTGGAGCGTGCCGCGCGTTTTGGCGTGTGGAAGAAGCACGAAAAGCTGACGCTGAACGCTGACGACGTGACGGGACTGTCGCCCTTGAGCAATCATTTTCGGCGTCCCGGTCAAAAGACTGCACCTGCAGTCGAGACTGTGACGGCTGCTGCGCCGGCGCCCGTGGTCAAGGAATTGGCAACGCTGGAAACCGGTGGTGTCGAAGCTCCGGTGCAGTTGACCGAAGCTGCCGCTGATGAGGTGCGCCGGTTGTTGGTGGCCGAAAGCCGGGAAGGCCAGGGCCTGCGCCTGGCGGTGTCCGGTGGCGGCTGTTCCGGCCTGGTCTACAAGGTGGAGTTTGACGCCCAAAAAGAGGGCGATATCGTCGTGGCCTGCGAGGGCTTCGACGTATTGATGGACCGCAAGAGCACTATTTACCTGCGCGGTGTGACCCTGGACCACCAGCAGGGCCTGAGCGGCCGTGGTTTCCAGTTCAACAACCCCAACGCCAGCAATACCTGCGGTTGTGGGGAAAGCTTCTCGGTGTGATGTCGGCCCAGTTGACGGAAATCAGCAGCCAGGCCCGGCGCCATGGCTTGTGCAGTGATTGGCAAGGCGGCCCCGAACTCGGGGCCGTGCTTGTTGCGGGGGGCGACAGCCCGACCTTTTTGCAGGCCCAGTTGACCAGTGATGTGCTGGCTTTGGAGCCGGGTGCGGGGCAACTTTCGGCGCGCCTGAATCGCCAGGGGCAGTTGCAGGCCTGGTTCAGTCTGCATCGCTTGCCCGACCGTGGTCAGCCCTTTCCCAGCTTTCTGCTCATTTTGCCACTGGCCGAAGTCGCTGCTTTGGTGGTGGACCTGAACACCTATGTCATCAGTGAAGATGTTCTGGTCGACGACATGTCGGCGGAATTTGGTGGCGTGGTGGTGCAGCAGCCCGGCGCGGAAGAAAGCTGTGATCCGATCATGGCGGCTGTGCTGGGGGCATGCTCGGTGGAAGAATGTGCGACCTGGATGGACCTGCCGGAGAACAGTCTCTCGATGGTTGCTATGCCCGCTGGTGGCGAAGCCTGGGTTGTGCGCCGGGCGTTGACCGGCGATCCCGGGTTCCTGGTTTTGTCGCCTGGGGTGTCCCGTGGTTTTGACGTGATGTCGCCGTGGAGAGAAGCAGCCGCAAGGCGAGAGATGATTCTCCTGGACGCGATGGATGAACAGGCCGCCTGTACTCTCTGGCGCTGGTTGCAGGCTGAAGCCGGCTGGCCGCGCCTGGAATTTGATCTGCCCGCGGGGCAGCGTGCCTTGCCCCAAACCGGCCTGGATCAGCAGGTGGTCAGCTTCACCAAAGGGTGTTATCTGGGGCAGGAAGTGGTGGCCCGGTTGCGCACCTATGGCAGTGTGCCGGAGGCCTTGCGCGCCATTGTGTGGCAAGATGTTGAGCCTGAAGATTTGTCCGTCCTGCCTGTAGCCGGCGAGCCTTGTTTGGGCGCTGACGAAACAAAATACGGCACTTGGGCCGCGTCCTTTTGGTCACCGGTTCTGCAACGCGCGGCCAGCCTGGTATTCCTGAAGCGGGAACACCGCACGCCAGGTACTCCATTGGAAATCATGGGCGCCGATGGCGAGATGAGCGGCGAGGTGGCCCTGGTGCCTTTGCACATGGGCGCCAATGCGGTCGAAAGAGCGGCTCAACTGCACGACCAGGCCCTGCAGCACTTCAGTGCCGGCCGGGATGAACAGGCCGTCGCCATGCTGGAAGACGCCCTGCGCCTGGATCCCACTCGGGCTGAAGCTTTCGAGGCCCTCGGCGTGATCCTCGGCCGGTTGAACAAGTACCACGAGGCCATCGATATCTTCCGCCGTCTGGAGGAAGTGGCCCCCGAAGAGCCCATGGTGCACACGAATCTTTCCCTGTTTTACATGCAGATCGGCGAAAAGGAAGAGGCCGAGCACCAGAAAGCCCTGGGCACGATGAAGAAATTTGGCGTGGGCGTGAACCCCGAGCAGGCGGCGGCCATGGCGGCGCAGGAACGACTGGTGCGGCAGCAGGACGCCGCGCGCAAGAAAGCCATGTTCGCCGAGGTCCTGGAGATCGATCCGGACGATGCCCTGGCCTTGATGGGCATGGGGCAGGCGCTTGATACGCTGGACGAGACCGAGGCCGCGGCAGACTATTTGCAACGGGCCCTTACGCAACAGGATCAGAACAGTGCCCTGTTTGCCAGCTGTGGACGAGTGTTGGAAAAACTGGGGCGCTCGCAAGAGGCGGCCGACATCTTCCAGCGTGGCATCGCTGTGGCCAGCCGCAAAGGCGACCTGATGCCGCTCAAGGAAATGGAACACCGGTTGCGGCTACTGGATCTCTGAATTACCAGGGACTTTTGATTCTTCCAGGACCTTTGATTCCTGAGGGCGCCGCATGAAGCGCGGCGCCAGAATCAAGGCCCCGCCAATCATCCCAAAGGCAAAAAACAGCCCCAGCGGATTGCCCAGCCTCAAATCTTCGACCACGATCTTGGCCAGCCCCAATACCAACACCGGATAGACCAGCCAGCGCAATTCCTGCAATACCGGGCGCCGCGCCAACAGGGCCAACCCGATCGCCAGCACCGACAAAACTCCGGTGCGGATGGCCGCGACAATTTGCGGATCAGCCGTTGGCGGACTTTCGCCCGTCAAACTCACCAACGCCATGACCGCCAATTGGGTCAACCCGGGCACCACCAGCAGCAGGGTCAGCAGACGAGGCGCCTTGCGCCAGCGGTTGGTTTCCCGCTCTCCGCGCAAGCGGGCGAGAATGAAGGCCGCCCCGGCAGTGGCGACGAGGGCCGCGACACCCATCAGGCCCGGCTGGTGCCAGGTCGTATCGGCGCCGGCGGTGAAGGCATCGATAGTGCTGATGAATAGTCCGGTCTGGACCGAAGCGAGCAGCAGGTAGACCACACTGTGGGTGCGCAGGGTGACGCGGTCAAAGCGCCCGCCGAGCGCCGCCATGGCCAGGCCCAGTGATAGCCAGATCACGCTCAGGACCGTGCCGTGGGCCGTGGCCCGGCTGCTGAGCAGCAGGAAAACCAAGCCCAGGGAAGCGAAGTAGAAAAAGCCGCGCCCCCGCCCGTGTTTTTGGCGGATAACCGTGAAGGCCAGGATGTAGCCACCAACGCCGGCCAGCAGGGCGATCAGGCCGAGCATCTGGCCACCGCTGCCCGTGGCTTCGGTCAGGCGCAAGGCACCGCCAAATCCGATCAACAGCACCGCAACTGACTGGGCCACATCAAAGGCCCGTGCGCCACGGCCCTGCACCAGAGCGCGGTACACGAATAAGCCCAGATAGACGGCCATCAGGGAGAGGCAGAGGTTTTGTACGGCAGCGGCTGAAAGATCGCCCTGGGATGTGCCGGTGGCCTGGTCAGCGGCCATCACCGAGAGGCGGAAGATGACCAGATTGACCACGCCGGCGACCAGCCAGCGCTTCAGGTGCCAGCCGCGGGTGTAGGCCAGCAGGACAGTGCCGGCGCCCATGGCCAGCAACAAGGCGCTGAACAGAATGGGGCGCCCGGTGGCAAACCCGAGAGCAACAGTGAGCCCGAGGGCGGGGATCGTGAAGCCCCAGGCCAGCAGGCGCATCCGGCGTTGCCAGGCGGTGAACAATCCGGCCCCGGTGAGCAGGGCCAGAGCCAGGCCCCCGATTATTGGGCTGACAAGTTTCAAGGTGACGATGGTTTCATAAAGAAAGGGGAAGGCGACCATGATGCCGGTCAGGCCGTGCACGATTCCTTCGCCGGTTTGCGAACGCCCCACCCGGTTGGCCAGCCCAATGAGCACCAGGCCGTAGGTCAGGCCCAGGCCAAATCCGACCAGGGGCGGCAGCACGCCGCTTTCAGTGGTGAAGCGCAGCAGGAAGGCCCCACCGAGGACCATGATCGAGCGGCCCAGCAGAAAAACCATGTGGGTGCCGGTCATGCCGGTGGCGGAGGTGATCGAAAAATCTTCGTCGAGAGGCGATGGGGCGGGAACGGTGGGAGCTTCTGGCTCCGGCCGTCCAGCGGCCAGGGATGTTTCCAGTTTGGTCAGTCGGTCTTCAAGAGCCTCGATACGCAGGTGGAGTTGGCGGTCGTTCTGGGTCACGGGCTCTCCTTTGGCTCAATTAACAGGATAAATCTGTCCTGTTTGCAATTGAAAATATCCTACCATAAACACGGGAGATAGGCAAAGGCGGGCTGAAGAAGGCGGGATTACTTGATCAGGGCAGCTTGCGGGTGGCTGAAACACCATCAACATCAATGCGGGCGAAGTACAGACCACTGGCCACGGCGCCACCGGTATCG
>DAOVTU010000281.1 GCA_030632925.1 Candidatus Krumholzibacteriia bacterium
AGGCCCTGCGTCCCGGCCGCTTTCCGCCGGTCTATTGGCAGTCAACCCTCGAAGACGCATTGATGGTCGATTCCCTGGTGGACATTTTGTTGGCCCATCGGGGACGCGATGGCATCGCAGCGGTGTTTCAGCCGAACTATGTCATGGGATCGCTGGGCTGGGATGATGCAGCACAGCAATGGATGCGTTTTGATTTGCCGGCCTGGCCGCCACAATACCCGCGCCCAGGCCTTTGGGATGCCGTGCAGCGAGGACGTGATCAAGGCGTGTGGCACCCTGAACTTCACGCTTCGTTACACTATGACCCTGTACAACGCCAAACCAAGGCTCTCGCCACCGATTTGGCTCGCGAAGTCACCCTACGGGGCATTTCCCTGTTTCCGGACAGTGAAGAGGCTCGCGAATTGGCACCATGGCGTCCGGAATCGGACATGGCCGACGAACTGGATCATTCTTTGGCTATTTTTGAGAGCGCCTTCGGTCGCCCTGTCTACTCGATTATCGCACCGGATTACACTTGGCATGCACGCATAGAGGAACTGTGGCAGAGCCGCGGTTTGCAGGTGATCCAGGCCAAACGGGAACAGCGAAATCCCGAATGGATCAGTGGCAAGGCGGGCCGGATTCAAAAATACCTGGATCGGCAGTGGGCGCGTCTGGCCAACCCCGGCCGGATCTATCTGGAACGCAATTGCCGTCTGGAACCTGTGCAGGCCCCGGATCCGGCGGCCGTCGTGGCCCAGTGTGTCTCTGATACCAGGCTGGCCTGGCAGCGCGGCGAACCCGCCATTGTGGAGACCCACCGGGTGAACTTTTCGCATACCGATCCGGCCATTGTCAAAATCGGGGTCAATGGGCTGGATTCCTATCTGGAGCAGGTATGTGCCGCCGAAAATGGCCCGATTTTCCTGTCTGATAGCGAAATTGCCCAATTGACGAGGCGGGGGACCAGCTGGAGGATTGCCGGTGACAAACTCGTGATGCGCAATGGAACTCGTGGTGCAAAAGTCGTCGCCGTGCCGCAGAAAGCTTTGGACGTTTGGGGAGAGCAGCATTCGCGGCCCCTGTTGGTCCGGTTGGCGGCGGGCGAAATTCGTGTTTTTGGTGCCAGGGATTTTGAAAAGTAGGCCCGTTCTCCTTCTGGCGTTTTTGCAATATAAGCACTTGGTATTTGGTAAGTTACTCTCAAAAACTACAGTTTGACCGAGTATTATGATCCATTGACCTCACCCCATCGGGTGTGGTATTATCATGAACTCTACAGGTGGGCGTTATCAGGTTTTACTTGGAACGCCGCACGGACAACCGTGCACAGGTATCGGTTATTGGGAGGTCTCTCGGACAGCCAAGGCTAATGCACAACATATCCAGGCAAGTTGCCGCGTTTTGTCATTGACTTGATATGCGGTGCAGTTTGGATCGACACAGCACCGATGATATTGGAATTGATCTGACCCTGAGGTTCAAATCCTCGCAATTCATACCCGACCTTGAATTGAGAGCGACACGTGCTGTCGTCTTCGATTTTCGGTGGGGTATTCGGAGGCCTTGCATGTCCGCATACGGAGTTCGCCCTCACCGTTTGTTTTTCTCTTTCCTTCTGATTTCGCTGAGCCTGTTGCTCGCGCCCGCTGTGATGGCTGCAGCCTCTGGCGGCGAGGTCATCTATGAAGGTGTGCACGACAAAAATGGTTTTTCTTGGCTGGACGATGCCAATGGCGGCGGGATTTATCCTGTCATGGAAGGCACCCGCACCCTGAGTGAGCCCGGTCTGCCTTTGTTGCCGGCCCGTGAAATGCTCTTCCTGGTCCCGTTGGGTTCCGATGTGAGCAACGTTTGGGTCGAGCCCCTGAGCACCCATCGCGAAGCCTTGTCCAAGGCCTTGCCTATTGCGGCTGACCACGCGGTCAGTTCCGGCAAATTTATCTCCACTCGTATTCTCAACGACGACGGTGAAAGTTTCCCGTCTTCCTGGTCGCGTCCCGGTGGTACCCACACTTGGCGGGGCTATCGTCTGCTGGCAGTGACGGTCTATCCGGTGCGCCGGGTGACGGACAATGGTGTGCAAGCTTTGGAGTATCTGGACGAGTTTGCCGTGCGAGCGGAATTCACGGCAGCCGATGCGGGCCAGGATATTGTCCAGCGGGAACGTCTGGTACCAGGGGAGGCCCTGGACAACGCCGAGGTTCTGGAAAATCTGGTGGCCAATCCGACTGTGATCCGGTCCTACTTGCGCGAGAATGGCAAAGCCATTGCTCCGGCCACCAGCGGCTTCTCGCCTACAGCTTCGCCGAGCCTGACTGGCAGTGGCGTCAAATACCTGATCATCACCAATGAGGACATGCGCGCCGAAATGCAGGTCCTGGCGGATTTCAAGACGGCCATGGGGCTGCCGTCTGTAGTGGCTACTCGTGAGGCCATCGCGGCGGGCAACCGCAACGGTGCCGACATTCAGGAAACCATCCGGATGTTCATCCGCGATGCCTACATCCTGTGGGGCGTGGAGTATGTGCTGCTGGCCGGCGATTCCGACGTCCTGCCGCCGCGCTATATTCTGAACAGTTTTTATCCGACCAACGGCTACACTTCCATTCCCTGTGACCTGTATTTCGGTTGCCTCGACGGCAACTGGAATGCCGATGGTGACGCCTTCTATGGCCAACCTGAGAACTTGCCTGATCTCGGCGACCTCGTTGATTTTGCCGAAGAAGTTTATGTGGGGCGCGCTGCGGTGAGCAACCCGGCCCAGGCCGCGGTCTTTGTCAACAAGGTGATCGCCTACGAGACCACCGAAGCCGGTGCCCAATGGCCGAACCGGGCCCTGTTTGCGGCCGAGGTTCTGTTTCCTTCGGACTTCGATGTGCAGGGGTACATCATTCTGGATGGCGCCCAGTTCTCGGACCAGCAAGTGAACGACCACATCATTCCGTGCACGACCATGGAATACACCCGCATGTACGAAACCGACTTGGAAAATCCCTGGGATGCGCCGCTGACCCGCAGTTCCCTGATCGACACCCTGAATACGGGGCACTACGGGATCGTCAACCAAATTGGTCACGGCTATTACTTCAACATGTCGGTAGGCGATGCGAACTTCATGACTACCGATGCGGATGCGCTGACCAACGGCGACAACCTGTTCATGATCTACGCCCTGAACTGCGCCTCGGCGGCCTTCGACAACTCCTGTCTTATGGAGCGGTTCGTGCAGAACCCCAACGGTGGTTCGGTGATTTCGCTGGGTTCGGTGCGAGCGGCATTCCCCAACAACTCGAACAACTACCAGCAGGCCTTCTTTGGTGAACTGTACTGTGGCACCGAAACCCGAGCTGGCAAGCTGATGGCCATCAGCAAACTGCCTTTCCTTGGCCTGACCAACGACAACTATGTTGATCGCTGGACCTACGAGAACTATTCGCTGCTTGGCGATCCGTCGCTGCCCATCTGGACCGGTGTACCGGCGGCAGTTGACGTTGCTGGTGCCACGGGCATGAATCCCGGCTCGCAGATCTTGAATTACACGGTGACCGATGGCGGCCTGCCTGTCGAAGGCGCGCTGGTCTGTGTGAGCAAGGATGGAGAGGATCATGTCTTCGGCACGACCGATGTGCTTGGTCAAGTGGCCCTGGATTTTCTGCCGGTCAGTGCCGGGAACGCTACGGTGACGGTGACTGGAAAGAACCTGGCCTTGGCATCCCTGACTTTACCGGTGACGCCCAATTCGGCCTATCTGGCCCTCAATACGATGCCCCTGGTGGACGATGGCAGCGCCGGCAGCCTTGGCAACGGCAACTTGGCTGTTGAAGCCGGTGAGACCGTGGCGCTGTCTCCGGTTTTTCTGGAAACCGGTGGCGTGCCTGAAACGGGTTTGAGCGCTGTGCTGACCTGCAGCAGTCCGGACGTGACGATCATCAATGGCAACGCCGCGGTGGCCAACGTGACTGCGGGTGGTTTTGCGTCTGTGCAGACACCGTTCCTGGTCCAGTTGGCAGCCACCATCCCCGACGGCACGACCTTGAGCTTCACTATCGATTTGACGGGTGCTTCGGGCACTTATACTACGGCTTGGGATGTGGTGGCCGGCAGTGCCGAAGCTGAAGTGACCAACCTGGACTGGGACGACAGCATATACGGCAACGGCAACGGACTGCCTGATGACGGGGAACGTCTGGTCATCACGGTGGACGTGAAAAACTTCGGCAGTGGTGTGATCGATTTTGTCGACGCCAAGCTGCGCACAAATACCTTGAACGTCACGATCTACGATAGCACCGCGACCTGGGCCAATCTGAGTCTGATGGAAGAAGCTCCGGGCAGTGCAACATTCTCGCTGTCCATTGGGCAGATCTCCAAGGCGGCAGGCACCTGGTTGCTGTTGACGGACAACTACGGGCGCACCGTGCAGCATCCGTTCACGTTGCCGCGGCCTGAGGCACCTCTGAACATCATAACCGATACCAGCCTGGGCGCCGATGTCATCGCCTTGAGTTGGACACCTTCGACGAGCACCGACATCTACGGCTACAACGTTTACCGCAGCCTGAGCGCCGGCGGCACCTACGTGCGCGTCAATGAAGATGTTGTGGCCGGGACTTCGTACTACCGGGACGAGAACCTGGATCAGCTGACGCGCTATTACTACAAGGTTGCCGCCGTGGATTCATCGCGGGTTCCTTCGTTGGCTTCGGCAATAGTCGAGCAGGCGACAGCGCCGGCAGAACGTGAAGGCTTCCCTGTCGAATTCTCTGACGAAACCAGCAGCCACTCGGTGGTCGGCGACGTCGATGGCGACGGTAAGAACGAAATCGTCATTGCCAGCAGTCAGGTTTACGTCTGGCATCACGACGGATTGGAATTGCTCGATGGCGATGGCGACTCGCAGACGTTGGGTGTCTTTACGGATTTCCCCCTGGGTACGTTGTTGCAACCGGCGGGTGTGACCCTGGCGAATCTGGATGATCAACCCGGAGCCGAGATCATCGTCACCGAACGCAGTCCCAACAACCTGATTCATATTTTGCGGCGTGACGGCACACCTTTGCCGGGTTGGCCGCAGTCGACCGGTGGCGTGGCGGGCACACGGTGGAACTGGGCTGCACCTTCGGTTGGTGATATCGACGGTGACGG
>DAOVTU010000448.1 GCA_030632925.1 Candidatus Krumholzibacteriia bacterium
TCTGGGCGATTTCAACATCGTATTCCCGCCCGGCGTAGGCGACTTCGCCAAGGTCTGGTCGGGCTTGCGGGTTTTGCCCGGTTTCGACGCAAGCAATACGTCGCCCAAAGTGGCCTTCATCGATGACGGTCTGGTGGTGCCTGGCACCGGTGGCACCCAGTGCATCACCTGGTGCTACGGGCCGGATGGCTACATCGTCAACAATACCGGCGGCCTGGCGGGGCCCGCTTCTCATCTGCACAACGTGATCAGCTCGCCAGTCATGCCCTGGCCCGATCCCACCTACGATGGTGCGGATCTGTCCTTCGACGTTTGGCGTCACGAACCCCTCGTCGCCGACTCGCCCGGCATATTCTTCATCTGGGGTATTCGCACCACCGACAATGTCGACTCTGCCGCCATCGAGGCCGAGACCTGGAAGGACCAGAATTTTGTCTATTACGGCGGTCCCGACTGGTTCCGCCAGGTCAATCCGGCCAGCGGGTTGATCACCCCGAACTCACAGTGGGTTCAGGTTCAACTCGGCGTCTATGAATTGGGTTGGGCCTGGGGTTGGACGGCCAACAACGGCACCCCGGCACCCTATTTCGACAATGTGCGGTTGACGGCCTATCCGTTCTACGGCCCGGTCCTGTCCTCGACCATCACCCAATTGCCCCACGACAATTTCCCCGAGAGCGGTGACCTGGACCTTGTCAATCTGGCTCGGAACAATGTTCGCTTCGACATGGGACAAGCCTGGGATATCAACGAATTGTCCAACACCCCGGGTGATTCCATCGTCATCTCGGTGGTGACCCAACGCAGTGGCGCCGTTATGGCTCAGCCTCCACGCCTGTATTGGAATCTCCAGCGCAACACCATGTTTGATGGAGTGCGCAGTGCTGGGCTGCCGGACAAGGGCTACGTCGAGGGTTGGCCGGTCATGTACAACGGCAACCCATTGGCATACAGATTCGCCTTTGATTTACCGGACAGCGGTTTCCTCTTTCCCGGCGATCTCCTCTACTACTATTTCGAGGCGAGTGATGTCGCCAATGGCGAAGTCCAGACCTTGACGATGCCGGCCGACACCACCGGTTTCAGCAATTTCAACGATCCGATGGCCTACCCGCCCATTTACAAATTGCACGCCCTTCCTTCGATGAGGGCAGGTCCGGGCACGTTGGGCAGCCTTGCCCAACCGGAAATTCTTTTCTGGGACGACGCCAGCGCCATCGGCAACCGCGACGAGTGGTACCAGGCCTTCGCCAACCTGGGCCTGGTGGCTGGTATCGACTACGACATCTACTACACCAACAACTCCTCGGCCCAGACCGGCCATGGCCTGGGCGGCCGGTCGACCGCAGCACAATTCACCGGGTACCAGGAGCTGATCTACACTTCCGGCATCGTGGGCATCAATACGATTTCCGATGGCTCCTACGGCACTTCAGGCAGCGACCTTGGCAATGACATCGGCGTGATCACCGGTTGGTTGCAACAAGGCGGCAAAGACATGCTGCTGACCGGCGATGACGTCGCCGGTGACCTCTTCCGCGGCGGCGGCGCCAAGTCCGCCTTTCTGAACGATTGGATGGGAGTCGACCTCGTCGACGAAAACGTGCTGCCATTGATCGGTGTCCAGACCAGTCCCCTGGTCCTCATCGAAAACAGCAATCCCGTCATCCAGTCGGCTACGGAGTGGCTGGCCGTTGGCTCGGAATTGAGCACGACATCCGGTTATTATGGAGGAGGCAGCATTGTCACCGGCACCAAACGCTACGACGGTGTGACGGTGCGGGCCGGTGCCCAGCGCCTGGCCGAGTTCACCGACCCGGTGGGTTTCCCCGGCGCGTATTCCTTCAGCGCTGCGACCTTGAATGTGCGAGCCGATTTCAACGCGCGCATTATTTCGTTCCCCTACGACTTCCAGTCCATCTGGTCGCCGGGCACCAACTCGGTCAAGATCAGCGCGCCGTTGTCGACCCGGGCGCAGATTTTGGGGGATATCCTGAACTACTTTGGGCAGGGCGGCGGAGTTGCCAGTGATGTGCCGGATGCGCTGGCTTTTGGTGCGCATCACTACCCCAATCCCTTCAACCCCATAGTCACGATCGCCTACAACATGCCGCGTAATGGACACCTGAGTGTCAGGGTGTTTGATGTGCGGGGACGGTTGGTTTCGACAGTTGTCGACAGGCAGCACGAAGCCGGCCCCGGCGAAGTGCAATGGGATGGGCGCACCACCGCCGGTGAAGCCGCGGCAACGGGTGTGTATTTCTATGAAGCGCGAACTGGAGAAGATGTTGTGATCGGGAAGATGGCTTTGATCAAATAAATCCCGGGCTGAGTTGTTCCCTCTCCTGGTCTTGGGAGAGGGAACGGCGAACCTACTCCGCCTTTTCCTTCCGCTTCACCATCGCGTCGCAAACCGCATACCCATACTGCTCGTACAGCCCGTGGGCATCCCGCGTGCGCAACAATTCCAGCGACACATCAGCCACATCCGGATGGGCGCTGAGGCAATCCATCAGCCACTTGCCCAGCCCGATGCCGCGGTAGTCGGCGTGCACCATGACATCGCAGATCCAGGCGAAGGTGCATTTGTCGGTCACCGCGCGGGCAAAGCCGATCTGGCGGCCCTCGATGTACAGGCCGATGGTCAGGGAATTCCGGATCGACTGCTCGATGATATCCCGCGGCCGGCCGTTGGCCCAGTAGGACTCCTGCAGGGCCGACTCGACATAGAAAATGTCGAGTTCCGACTTGTCGTCACTGGCGCGGTAGTTGTCTTTTTTCCATTCCATGGTGTCTCCTCTGGCCGCCTCCGTGCGGTCTTGTCATGAATCCAGTGCTAGAAATCTGCCAGTTTGGTCGCCCGCGGAAAGGGAATCACGTCGCGGATGTTTTTCATGCCCGTGACGTAGTTTACCGCGCGATCAAATCCCAATCCAAATCCTGCATGAGGAACCGTGCCGTATTTCCTGAGGTCACGGTACCACCAGTACTCTTCCTTATCCAAGCCCATTTCGGCGATGCGCGCATCGAGCATGTCCAAACGCTCTTCGCGCTGGCTGCCGCCGATGATCTCGCCGATGCCCGGGGCCAGCACATCCATGGCCGCCACGGTCTTGCCATCGTCGTTCATCCGCATGTAGAAGGCCTTGATGTCCTTCGGGTAATCCATCACCACGACCGGGCGTTCGCACAGTTCTTCGCACAGGTAGCGCTCGTGCTCGCTCTGCATGTCGATGCCCCAGCTCACGGGAAAATCGAACTTCTTCGGCTTCTTGGCGATGGCCTTTTCCAGATGGCCGATGGCCTCGGTGTAGGACATGCGCTCGAAGCTGGTATCGACAAATTTTTCCAACCGCGTGACCGCGTCTTTTTGGATGTGCTGGGCAAAGAACGCCATGTCGTCGCCCCGCTCGTTGAGCACGGCCTTGAAAATGTAGCGCAGGAATTCTTCGGCCAGATCCGCGTCGTCGTTCAGGTCGGCAAAGGCGATCTCGGGCTCGATCATCCAAAACTCGGCCAGATGCCGGCTGGTGTTCGAGTTCTCGGCGCGGAAAGTCGGGCCAAATGTGTACACGCGGCTCAAGGCGTTGCAGTACGATTCGACGTTCAGTTGGCCACTGACGGTCAGGAAGGTTTCCTTCCCGAAGAAGTCCTGCTTGAAGTCGATTTCGCCCTTATCATCACGCGGCGGGTTGGCCAAATCCAGGGTCGAGATGCGGAAGGCTTCGCCCGCGCCCTCGGCGTCA
>DAOVTU010000255.1 GCA_030632925.1 Candidatus Krumholzibacteriia bacterium
GCCGGACGCGGCCTGCCCTGGTGGTTGCCCGCCGCTTCGGTCTTCAGCACCCACACCGCCACCGATACGCCCATGTGGATCACCGGTGTCATCTACCAGCATGGCCTGCGCGGCCTTTGGTACACCTTTTTCACCTCCTGGGCTGCCATCGGGGCCGTCGTCTCGGCCCGCATTTTCCGCCGCTCCCTGGCCTACACCCAGGCCGAGTGGCAAACCCAGCGCTTCGGCGGCCTGGGCGCCGAAATGTTGCGCGGCTGGATGGCCGGCTGGCAGATCTTCATGAACATGTTCATCCTCGGCTGGGTGGGCATTGCCATGGGCAAGGTCTGTGCACTGGCTTTCGGTTGGCCGCTGTGGGTCGGCCTGATCATCCCCTCGGTGATCACCGCCTTCTACACCCTGGCCGCCGGTTACTGGGGCGTCGTGATGGGCGATTTCCTGCAGGGCATCGTCGCGGTCTTCGCCATCGTGCTGGTTTCGCTGGTGGGCGTGGCGGCCGCCGGTGGGCCCGCTGAAGTCACCGGCCGCATTGTCGAACTGGGCCAATCCTGGCGCCTGGACCCCTTCGCCTTCACCGGTTGGTTCAGCGGTGACTTTCCCATTGTCTGGTGGCTGACCATGCTGGTCATCTCCATCATCGGCGGCTTCGGCATGGGCACCAGTATCGACTGGTATGTCGAAGCCCAGCGCATCCAGTCAGCCAAGACCGTGCGCGACGCCACCTACGGTCTGTGGGCCGGCGGCGCCGTCACCTTGATTCGCAATGGTTTTTGGGCCGCGGGCATCCTGGCCTTCTTCGCCATGCTGCCCAACATCGCCGAACAGTCTGACTACGAACTGGGCTGGTTCCGGATGGGCTTCGAACTGCTGCCTGCCGGCCTGGTCGGCGTCTTTTTCGGCGCCATCCTGGCCATCCATTTGTCGACCATCAGCAGCCACCTCAACCTTGGCGCGCTGTACTTCACGCGCGACATCTACCAGCGCTACATCCGGCCGGATGCCTCGGAAAAACGGCTGGTCTGGATGGGTCGCGCCGCCACCTTCGTGATCCTGATCGGCTCATTTTTTTATGGCCTGATGATGCAGGAAATCACCAAGTGGTTGATCTTCGCGCTGTGGTTGATGATGGCGGGCATCTGGCTGCCGAACATCCTGCAAGTGGTCTGGTGGCGCTTCAACGCCTGGGGCTATCTGGCGGGGTGGATGGCCAATCTGGGTGTTTCGTGGTTGGTGGTTTGGATTCTGCCGGCCTTTGGCGTAATCCCCAAGTTACCTGACCACTTGAACTTCTGGCTGTTGATGGCCCTCGGTGCACTGATCTTCGTCCCTGTCACCCTGAGCACCAAGCCCGAAAAGATGGACCGTTTGGTGAAGTATTACGTGATGACCCGGCCCCTCGGCTGGTGGGCTCCGGTGCACAAGGAGGCGGTGCGGCGTGGGCTGATCGAAGACGACGTGGCGCCGGTTGATGAAGGCCGGCGACCATTCATCCGGCGGGAGTGGACACCGGAGCAGGCCAACTCCTGGACCCGCGAGGACTGGATCGCCATCGTGCTGTCGCCGATGGTGATGGGATTGCTGATGATTGGCATGACCAAGCTTTTATTACTGCAGCCCGGCGGTTTCGCGATGTTGGTGGCGGCAATCCTCGGCACCGGCGTGATCTTCTGGGTCATCGACCCCAAGCTCAAAGCGGTGTCGGCGGAATACGAGGCGCAGCAGGAATTGTATGTGAAAGAACTGGAACAGCGGTTGCGCTGGCAGGAAGAAGGAGGCGCCTGACATGGACGAGGGACTCACGACACTGATCGGCATGAGCATCGCCTATGTGGCGTCTTTTGCCGGACTGGGCCTGGCCTGGTGGAGCTACCGCAAGCGGCAACGGAAGGATGATTCCTGATGAATGGACAATTGCCAGTGGACTCGCCCATCGGTGGCTTCTTCTGGACCTGGATCGTGCCGGTAGTGCTGTTTGGCATCGCGCTGACGGCGACCTGGTTGTTGTACCGGATGTTTTCGAAGCAGAAGAAGGACTAGAAGGCGCTTCCGACATCAGCCAGCCTTGGTCAAGGTGTCGCCAACCCTGATCTCGCCGGTCTGGATCACTTTGGCGTAAACGCCTCGCAGTTTGCGGTTTTGCACATCCGGTGCACTGATAAACTTCAGCGCCGCCAGGCCAAATCGTTCCGCAAATTTTCGACAACCCCGATGGGCCTCAGCGGTGATTTCGATAATCGCCGCCCCCATCTCCAGGCGTGTTCCAGGCGGCAAGTTGTCAGCACTCAAGTCCAGGTCGACATAAAGTTGGTCCCCGGCCAAAGCCCACCGTTCCTTGCCCTGAGCCACCAAATCCACCAACCGCGTATTGATCAATGTGAGCTGCCGATCAGGATGGGGCGAACGGTCCTCGGTGGCAGAACTCGGACGCGACGGCCAGTTGTCACCAACCAAGCCGGCTTCCATACTCAGCTCGCCGACCTCAAGCACCTCGCGCTCACCGACGTCCGGTCGGCGGACAATCAACTGCAACTCGCCACCATCCCGGGGCGATCGCCGGACGCCATCAAGCCCCGCTTCAAGTGCCTCTTTGGTCAAATGCCGGATATCTGTCATGGTCACCCATTTCCCTGTTTCAGCCTGCTGTTGTCTGAACCAATAATACTCGCAATTCGGAATCCCGCCGCCCATACTCGACTCCGAACCAGCCGCCGCCTGCCAACACCCCATCACCGAAGGGTTGACGCGTGAAATTCCGCCTGTTGCTGCTCCTGATCCTGCTGCCTCTGCTGTCCAGCCTGGCCGCTGCCGGCGACCTCGACCTGTCCGACTACATCAACCCCTTCATCGGCACCGGCGGCCACGGCCACACTTTCCCCGGCCCAACTTTACCCTTCGGCATGGTCCAACTTTCGCCCGACACCCGCCTGACCGGCTGGGACGGTTGTTCCGGCTACCACTACAGCGACGAGGTGGTATACGGCTTTTCACATACCCATTTGAGCGGAACCGGGGTCAGCGACTACGGCGACATTTTGTTGATGCCGGTAACCGGCGACCCCCAACTGGCCAACGGCTACCCCGACACGCCGGATGCCGGATACGCTTCACGTTTTGACAAGGCTGAAGAACGGGCCAGCGCCGGGTATTACCGGACCGTCCTGGCCGACTACGGCATCGAAGTCGAGTTGACGGCCACGCCGCGCACGGGACTGCACCGCTACGTTTTTCCCGCCGGTCAACCCGGACACGTCATCATCGATCTGGAGCACCGGGATGAATTGATCGGCGCCAGCCTGCACGTAGTCGACGAGCACACCATCGAAGGCTACCGCCGCTCAACGGCCTGGGCCCGCGACCAACTGGTTCACTTCCGCGCGGTTTTTTCTAAACCGTTTTCCACCACGACCGTGGTCGCCAATGAGGCTGGCGAGCCCACCAAGGCCGTATTGTCTTTCGGATCCGAAGGCGGCGAAGTTCTCGTCCAGGTCGGCATTTCGGCCGTGGACAACGACGGTGCACAAGGCAATTTGGCGGCCGAATGGGCCGACTTCGACTTTTCCGCCACCAGCGAGGAAGCCCGCTTGGCCTGGTCTGAAGCCTTGTCCCCATTTGGCGTCCGAACCGGCGACGAAGGCTTGACCATCATGGCCACCGCCATCTACCACAGCTTCATCGCCCCCAACCTGTTCAGCGATGCCGACGGACGCTACCGCGGCCTCGACCTGAAGACCCACACCGCCACGGACCGCAACCAGTACACGGTGTTTTCCCTGTGGGACACCTACCGCGCCACCCACCCCCTGTTCACCCTCATGCAGCGCGAACGCACTAGCGATTTCGTGACCACCGCCCTGACCCACTACCGCGACAGCGGCCGCCTGCCGGTGTGGGAACTGGCCGCCAACGAAACCGACTGCATGATCGGCTACCACGCCGTTTCGTTCATCGCCGACGCCTGGCTCAAGGGCATTGGCGGCTACGACGCCGAGTTCGCCCTGGAAGCCATGCAGGCCAGCGCAAAGCAGAACATCTTCGGCCTGGCCGCCTACCAGCGTGACGGCTTCATCGCCGTCGAAGAAGAACCCGAATCGGTCAGCAAGACCCTCGAATACGCCTACGACGATGCTTGCATCGCCCGCATGGCCTCCGTCATGGGTCACGACGACATCGCCCAGGAATTCGGCCGCCGCGCCCAAGCCTGGCGTCATCTTTACGATCCAGTCAGCCGCTGCTTTCGCCCCCGCGCCAATGGTCAATGGCTCACGCCTTACGATCCGCGCCAGGTCGACTTTCACCACACCGAAGCCAACGGTTGGCAGTATCGTTTTGCGGCACCTCACCACATGCCCGAGCACATCGCCCTGCTTGGCGGCGACGAGAGCTTCACCGCCGTCCTGGACTCGTTGTTCACTGTCGACAGCGCCACGACAGGTCGCGAGCAAGCCGACATCACCGGGCGCATGGGCCAGTACGCCCACGGCAACGAGCCCAGCCATCACATGGCCTGGCTATACCACTTCGCCGGCCAGCCCCAACGCTCGGCCGACCGCATAACCCAAATTCTCGACGAATTTTACACCGCCCAACCCGACGGCCTGATCGGCAACGAGGACTGCGGCCAGATGAGCAGTTGGTATGTGCTGGCGGCCTATGGCTTGTACGACGTGGCGCCATCATCCCAGCAATGGCTCATCGTGCCCCCGCGGTATCCGGCCATGAGTTTGCGCTTCGAGAACGGCAAGCGATTTGTCACCCGCAAATGGGGAGATGGTCCGGTCTACAAGGTCACTTTCAACGGCCGCGACCTGACTCGCAGCTGGCTGTCCCACGAAGAAGTCATGGGCGGGGGCGAACTCGTATTCCAATGGGGAGAGCCCGGCGATTGGGGCCAGGCACCAGACGACCGTCCGGGCACCGCACCTGTCGCTGCGCCCATCGTCGCAGCACCCTGGGCCACTGCCGAAAGTGATCGTTTCCGCGGCACCATGCAGGTCAGCCTGAATGCCGCCGATCCCGACGCACAGATCTGGTACACGACCGGGCTCGAGGATCCAGGCACTCCTTACACCGAACCCCTGACCTTCGACCGCACCACCGATCTGAAATTCCGCGCCATCAGTGCCGGCGAAAAATCGCCCACGATGACCGCCCACTTCACCGCCATCGCCCATGGCTGGCAGGTAACAACCGCCAGCGAGCCCAACTCCCAATACACCGCCGGCGGCCCCGACGCCCTCATCGACGGCCGCCGCGGCCCGGACAACTGGCGCACCGGCGGCTGGCAAGGCTATGAAGGCGAAGACTTCGTGGCGACCCTGGAACTGGGTAAACCCACACCATTAATGCGCGCTGGCGCCAGCCTGCTGCAGGACATGCGCTCCTGGATTTTCATGCCGAGTGAGTTGGTGGTCGAGGTCTCCGCCGACGGCAAAACCTTCAAAGA
>DAOVTU010000080.1 GCA_030632925.1 Candidatus Krumholzibacteriia bacterium
CCCGGGTCAATACCCGCAAGCTCATCGGCACCATAATCACCACCCTGCGCAATGATGGGGTGCAGGCGGCTGCCGAAGAGTGCCAGAAGGTCCGCGGCCCCATCGCCGCCATCCTGTACTCCGGCCTTCAGAAGGCGGACAAGGGCCGCGCCGCGGTGGAAAGAGCCATCGGTACCGCCGGTATCATTGAGATGTCCTTCCTGGAGCGCGGTCTGATCTGGATTTCCTCCGTGACGACCATTGCCCCGTTGATGGGCTTCCTCGGTCCGGTGTCCGGTATGATCAACGCCTTCGATGCCATTGCCGCCAGTGAGCAGGTCAATGCCAAGTTGGTGGCCTCGGGTATCTCCGAAGCCCTGATCACCACGGCCACGGGTCTTATTATCGCCATCCCCGCTACCATCGGGTTCAACTACTTCGTTTCCAGCATCGACCGTTTCGTCATCGAAATGGAAGAGACCAGCGCCGAGCTGATCGAAGAGTTGGATCGCCTGAAGGGCTAATCCGTGGTGGGTTCCGGCTTGAGCCGGAAGCGGACTGAGATACGCCGGCTACGGTCGGCACGGAAGGATTTTTGATGGGTGTGATGAAGAAAAGGAAGAAAGAGGCCATGGGCGAGTTGCGCATGGACTCGACCGCCGATGTGGCCTTCCTGCTGCTGATCTTCTTTATCGTGACGACGATTTTTGCGGCCGAGCAGGGCTTGACCCTTGTCCTGCCCGGCAAGCAGAAGAAGAATGAAGACGTTGTCAAGGTGAAGCAGAGCAACATTGCGACGCTGTTTGTCCGCGCCGACAACCGGCTTACGCTGGACGGCAAGCCCATCGAGATCAACCACATCAAGGTTTCGATCGAGGATCGTTTGCTGGCCAATGCCAAACTGGTGGTCATGCTCAAGATCCATCCCGATGCGAACTACGGCATGATGGTGGCTTGCCTGGATGAGTTGAAGCAAGCCCGTGCCAACAAGGTCTCCCTGAAGACCGCAACCAAATAGAACGGAGGCGCAGATGAATTTTGGACGTTCAACCAACAAAGACACTTTCATCCCGACCTCCTCGATGGGTGACATCGCCTTTCTGCTGCTGATCTTCTTCATGGTGACCACGATTTTCCGCGAGGAAACGGGTCTGCCGGTGGAGTTGCCGCGGGCCGAAGTGGGCGAAGAAGTGAACCGGGAGCTGGTGTCGAACATCTACATCAACCGCGTGGGGCAGATCTCCATCGATGATCGTCTGGTGCAGATCAAGCACATCGCCGACATCATGGGAACCAAGATCTCCGACAATCCCCAGTTGATCGTGGCATTCAAGACCGACACCTACGCTGATTACGGAACCGTCAGCGATGTGATGGAGGAGTTGAAGGAAGTCAACGCGGTGCGCGTCTTCTTCAACAACGACATCGAAGGCAGCCCTGGACAGAAGTATTAGGAGTATCATGTCGACCGTCCCGGTAGAAAACGCCTATCAGATGTCAGCCAATGACCAGTTCAAGGCGCAGTACAATAAGTACATGCGCTGGTCTGCCTTGGCTGCAGTGATAATCGTGCTTGTCGGTGCCTTGTTGTCGCCGACCTATATTCCGAATCCCTACAAACTCCGCCAGGAAGAGTTTGAAGTTGTCGATATCGATGATCAGGAAGTCATCGACATTCCGCCGCCCCCGGTGGAAGCGCCGCCCCCGCCCAAGGTGATCGAGGCTGCGCCCGATGACGAAGTTACTGACGATGTCGATATCGCCGATACGTTGATGGATCTGGACATGGCCATCAGCAGCAGTATGGGCAACTTCCAGATCGCCGACGAAGGCTTCGTGGCCTCGTCGACCAACCCGACGATCACCTACTGGGCCAAGCCCAAGTATCCCGAGGTGGCCCGCATGGCCCAGGTCGAGGGTACGGTTATCGTGAAGGTATTGGTGGGCCCCGGCGGAGACGTCATGCAGGCCCAGGTGATCCAAAGTGTGCATCCGTTGTTGAACAAGGCAGCCATTGCGGCGGCATACAAGTGCAAGTTCATCCCGGGTAAGCAGCGGAATATTCCGGTGAAGGCTTGGATGGCGTTGCCGTTCAACTTCCGTCTTCATTAATTGGTTTGCGTCATATATGACGCAAACGGGGTAGACGATTTGAGGACGCTGGTTTCAGCGTCCTCTTTTTTTGTGTAGAAGGGGCGAACCTGAAGGGGGCGGGATGCGTCCTTTGGGGGGAGGCAATTTAATTTTTGGGGAGATGTAGCCTTGGGGGAGGTCGTGCGTCTGGGAAGGTGTTGGGAATTATTAACAGCTGTTGTGGTAAACAGGCGCAACTCCCGTGGGGGAATTGCGTAGAAGCTCTGGTTAATTGGGTTGGCTTAGGCGGCGGTTGGTTCTATTATTCGGAATCTGCTGCAGGTGATGAAGACATGAATCTCTTGATGAATCTCTAGATGAATCTCTTGGCTTGCTGAATCTCTTGGGAGTGACAAAATGACTCGATCGCAAGATTTGAAATCGCGCTTCTTTCTGCCACTGATGGCCGTGGCCTGCCTGCTGGTCCTTGGCAGTATGGCATATGCCCAGGAGTCGGCTCCGGTGGACAGCGACATGCCCATGCTTTCGCTGGACGATTGCGTGCGCCTGGCCCTGCAGGACAGCCCGACTTTGCTGATCACCGAAGAACGGCGTCACCTGGCGGCCAAGGATGTCAGCAACGCCTACGGCGCATTCCTGCCGGACCTGACGGTGGGCACCAATTGGCAGAAATCCGAGCGCACCGACTATGATGTTGAGGGGAGCGATCCGGGCACTTTTCCTATTCCGGTTTTTGATGCGAACAATCCCAATCAGTTGATTGGCCACGCCGCCTTCCCGACCTCGGTTCCCAATGGCCTGATTGGTGACCAGACCATCCAGACGAAATACAAGGACATCAATGGTCGGGCGAACCTGAATATCTTCTCGGGCTTCTCCAAATTCAGCGGCCTCAGCTCAGCCAAGAGCGGCTTGAAGGCCGCCGAAGCCACTGTAGGTTACACCCGCGAACTGGTGGCTGAAAATGTCATCGCCGCCTATTTCAACCTGCTGCGTTATCAGAAACTGCTGGAAGTGGCCATCGAGACCCGCGACCAGGCTGCCAAGGAACTCGAGCGCACCGAAACCTATTTCCGTCTCGGCAGCGCCGCCAAGAGCGATGTGCTGCAGCAACGCGTGCGCCTGGAAAACACCAAGCTGGACGTGGTGATCGCCGACAATACGGTCAACAAGGCCTTCACCGATCTGGCTTTCAACATGAACCGCCCGTTGGCTGCGGCCTTCAGGGTCGATTCGACGGTGCTGGACACCGACTATTCGGTCGAGGCCGTCAGTACTCTTTATTCCGAGGCGCTGACGGCGCGCAAGGATATCCAGAGCACGGAGCACAATGTCGACGCCCGCAATAAGGACGTGACCAGCGCGTCGTCGAACCTGCTGCCCCGGGTGGACCTGTTCGCCAGCTTCAATCGCTACAACAACGAGTCGCCGTTTATTTTTGGTGCCCAAAAGTCAGGAAACACCGCCTTCGGGTATTCGGTGTCGTGGAATATTTTCGACCGCATGCAGTCCATCAACGGGCGGTCCAAGGCCAAAGCCAACGCGCGAATTGCGGAGTATGAACTGGAGCAGGCCCGGATGAATGTCCAGGTCGAGATCCGGCAGCTGCACAACTCGCTGGTCGAGGCCCGCGAACGTGCAGGTGTGAGCCGCGAAACCATCGTGCAGAGTGAAGAGGAACTGCGCCTGGCCCAGGAACGATTCCGGGTCGGGGCCGGGACCACCCTGGACGTGATCGTGGCCCAGGTGAACCTGGCCAACAGCCGGGCCCAGGAAGTGCAGGCCATGTGCGACTTCCTCATTGCCGAGACCCAGATGAGCCGGGCCGTTGGTCGGCTCAACAAATGGGCGACGGCGCAATGATGCCGCAAGAACACACCAGTCCGGCGCTGATTTCGGTCCGCGACCTGTTCAAGATTTACGAAGTGGGGACCCAGACCGTGCCCGCCATTCAAGGCGTGGATTTGGACATCCGCCAAGGCGAACACGTGGCCATTATGGGCAGCAGCGGTTCGGGCAAATCGACGCTGATGAACATGCTGGGCTGCCTGGACACGCCGACCAAGGGCACCTATAGCCTGAACGGAACTGAAGTGAGTACCCTGACGGACGATGAACTGGCCGAAATCCGCAATCGGGAGATCGGGTTTGTTTTTCAGACCTTCAACCTGCTGCCGCGCAGCAGTGCGGCCCAAAATGTGGAATTGCCCCTGATTTATGCGGGAGTAAAAGCTTCGGAGCGGGCCACGCGGGTGGCCAAGGCTGTTGACGCGGTGGGCTTGACCAGTCGCAAGGCTCATAAACCCAATGAGTTGTCCGGGGGACAGCGCCAGCGAGTGGCCATCGCCCGAGCCCTGGTGAACAATCCTTCGCTGATTCTGGCCGATGAGCCGACCGGAAACCTGGATTCGGTGACCAGTGACGAAATCATGGATATTCTCGACGGTCTCAATGCCCAGGGCCACACCGTGGTCATTGTGACCCATGAGGATGACATTGCGGCCCGTTGCAAGAGGGTGATTCGGCTCAGTGATGGGCGGATTGTAAGCGACAAGCAAGTCGCTGCCGCCACTTAAGAATTCTCCCTGCCTGACGATAATATTTTAGACATGGTGGGCGTCCCAGGACGCCCGCCCGTGTATTTATGTGTCAGTGTGTGCGGGAGCCCGAATGTATTTTTTCTATTTCTTCCCCTTGGGATTGGACCGACGCCTGGACCGTCGACCTGTGTTGACATGGTCGCTGATGGCGTTGATGACCGTTGCCTTCGTGTGGATGAAGTACTGGCCCGACCTGCTGCCCATTGATCCCTGGGATCTGGTGTTTTTTCCCGGCGACGGCCCGCCCTGGGCCGTGACCACGGCTATCTTCATGCACGCCGGTTGGTTTCACCTGCTTGGCAACCTCCTGTATTTTTTCGTTTTAGCGCCGCCTATGGAAGATCGCCTGGGGCCGTGGAAGTTTGTCTTCTATTTGCTGCTACTGGGCAACTTCGGCAATCTCGTGCACGGGTTGGTCTCGGCACTGGATTTGCTTGGCCAGGGTGGGTTGGGCGTCATGGGCGCCTCCGGTGCCATCGCCGGCATGCTCGGCTTTTCGATGATCCGTTTTTATGGAGCCAAAGTTCAGGTTGCCTGGTGGGTCTTGGCGCCGCTGGCGGGCCAGAACAAAGCGGGCAAGACGCCCATACCGTTGGCGGCGGCGGCCGTTTTGTGGCTGTTGCTGCAGATGGTGCAGGCTTCGTTGGCGCCCGAGACGGGGGCCAATGTCAGCTTCGGGGCTCACCTGGGTGGTTTTGCGATGGGCCTGGTGATGGCCTTGGCGCTGGGCGAGTTGAGCGCGGGCAAGGCTGAGGCCGCCAGCGATCGGGCCCGCCGTTACTTCGACGCTGGGCACTACCACGCTGCCGTGGGCGCCTGGAGTGAATATCTGGAAATGGTCCCGAACGATTTTGAGGCCCGCCTGGAATTGGGCCGCACCCTGAAAGTGGCGGGCCAGGTGGCGGAGTCTGCCCAGATTTTCCGGCACGGATTCCAGCGGTTGTTCAAGGCCGGGCGTGCTGATGAAGCCCTGGTGCTCTATGACGAGGCCACCCGTAGCAAACTGGAGCTGGACCTCGGCCCCGAGGACTTATCACGGGTGGCGGTCTTCAAGGAAAAACAACTGGATTACCACGGAGCACTGGATGCCTATCGGCGCCTTTACGAAACCTATCCCAAACACAGCGAAGGCCAACGGGCCTTGGTGCGGGTCATCGTGCTGTGTCACGGAAAAGTGGGGGATCAGGCAGCGGCCGACCGCTGGTTGCGCGAGGCGTGCCTGCACTTGCCGGCCGGTAGCTGGCGCAGTTTCCTGGAGCGCGAGTTCAAGTTGTCAGAAGCGCCTTGTGAAGAGCCTGCACCAACGCGGAGTTGAGTTCGCCGGTCACGAGAATCCGCAGCGCCGAACCGTCGGCCCGCAAACGCCACGTCTGACCTTCCCACTGCGACATCACCTCGGTCACATGGCGCTGCACTTCCAGCCAACTGTCGGGACGCCCGCCGGCCAGGCTGATACAGGTCAAGCCTTCCTGCCAATTGTCGTCGGTCCAGTTCGTGCTTGCGGACAATGCCTCTCGCAATCCGGCCAGGTCCGTTTGCTTCGTCAGTCCTTCCCAACGAAAATCGTTGGCGCTATCGAGCCATTCGGTGATGGTCTGGGCCGGGTCCAGATGTTCCAGCAGAATGTCCCGCCATTGCACGCCACATTGCCGGTCGTCGGTGCCCAACCGGATGCGGGTCACGTTTTCGACCACGTTCATGACCAGGGGGCGGTAGCGGCTGTCGCGGTCGGTGCAGTTGCCCGGACCACAGGGATCCGGCACCGGGAAAGCGTCCGCAGCCATGGAGTGGTCGATCGGCACAGTACCGATGACCGTGCCAGGCCCGTCGTTGAAACTGGAGCGTACCACCAGGGGCACGCTGAATTCCGCGGCGTATTCCACGGCACGGATGTGCAAAACGCCGCTGCCCGACTCGGACACTTCGCTCATCTGGTCCCAGGTCAGGCTGTCGTGTTTCAGCGGGCTGTCCACCTGGGCGGGGTCGGCGCTGAGCACCGCTTCGACATCCTTGAGAATTTCACAGCGAACCGCGCCGAGGGCTGCGGCCAGGGCCACGGCCGTGGTGTCGCTGCCGCCTCGGCCCAAGGTCGTGATTTCCTTGGCCAGGCTCACGCCCTGATAGCCGGCGACCACCACGACATGACCCTGTTCGAGGGCTTCGCGCACGCGGTCGCCTTTGACTTCAAGAATGCGCGCGTCGCTGTGGCTGGTATCGGTGATGATGCCGCATTGGCTGCCGGTGAAGCTGATGGCGGGGCAACCTTCGTCGGCCAGAGCCATCGACAGCAGGCTCATGGTGATGCGTTCACCCACCGACAGGAGCATGTCCAGCTCCCGCCGCGGCGGGTTGGCGTGGACCTGCAGGGCCAAGGTGTTCAGTTCGTCGGTAGTGCTGCCCATGGCGCTGACCACCACGACCATGCGGTAGCCCTGATCACGGGCGGCCCGGATGTCGCGGGCCACGGTCTTGATCCGGTCCACAGTCGCGAGGCTGCTGCCGCCGTATTTGCGGACCAAAACCGGAGTGGGGGGCGTTGATGTGGATTTGGACACGACAACCTCTCAAGCCGACGGCGGGCGGTGATGGCAGACCCGGTGTTGGTCGACCCCTTCATGTCAAACATCTGGGCCCACCTTGAGGCGAACAATAGCCCAGCTGGGCCGCTGGAACAACGTCAGGCATGGAAAATTCCCCTCCCGGGACAGGATACGGAAAATTTGATGTTCAAATCGCAGGGAATGCCGGATAATCCGGCTGAAGCAAGGGAATCAACGAGTTCGGCCGGTGGTGGATCTTCGCCTGAGGCGGAGAGAGCCCAGAATCAGCGGGATCGTCAGGACCGCCTGGAGCGTTATGGACCCGGTGCCTGGAGTGTGGCTGAATTGCTCAGCTGCATCCTCGGGCCTGGAGGCTCAGTGGCCCCTGGCATCGTTGCGGAGCGCCTTTTGGAGGGTTATGGCGATCTGGGCGAGATGGCGTCCACAGCGCCGGCTTTGCTGGCCCGCCGCTCCGGTCTGGAGCCGGCCCGTTGCCAACGGTTGCTGGCCGCTTTCGAGCTCGGCTTGCGGGCCCAGGAACCGGTGGCGCGCCAAGGATTGGTCGTCCGCAGGCCGGAAGACCTGCATCCGTTGCTCCGCAAGGAATTCCGGGGTCTTGACAGGGAACGATTTCTTGCGCTTTATCTCGATTCAAGGCATCGTGTGCAGTCAATGGAAACAGTGTCCATCGGCTCATTGAACGCCTCGCTGGTCCATCCACGTGAGGTTTTCAAACCTGCGGTGGCCCTTTCGGCCGCGGCAGTGATCGTGGCGCACAACCACCCCTCGGGCAACGCCCGTCCGAGCGGTGACGATTTGGACCTCACAGCCCGGCTGGACCGGTGCGGTGAGCTTCTGGGCGTGGCTCTGCTGGACCACCTCGTGGTCGGCGACACGGAAGTGACGAGTATCAGGGAATACGGTTGGCCGACGGGCCCGGACACATGATCTGGGACGATCCCACGGTTGATCGCCTCCGGAAGGATTCGGATAATGCTTAAGCGCCTGAAGGCGATGTTCACCAATGATATTGCGATCGATCTGGGCACGGCCAATACGCTGGTCTATATCAAGGGCAAGGGCATCGTGCTCAACCAGCCTTCGGTCGTGGCGCTCGATAAGGTGACCGATAAGGTCTACGCCGTGGGTGGCGAAGCCAAGGCCATGCTCGGCAAGACACCGGACCGCATCCAGGCCATCCGGCCCATGAAGGACGGCGTGATCGCCGACTTCGAAGTCACCGAATTCATGCTGCGCGAATTTATCAAGATGGCCCAGAAGAAGCGGCATTTTATTGCCCCGCGCATTGTGGTGTGTGTGCCTTCAGGAATCACTGAAGTTGAGAAGCGGGCAGTGCGCGACAGTGCCAAGCACGCCGGTGCTCGTGAAGTGTTCCTGGTGGCCGAGCCCATGGCTGCGGCCATCGGCGTGGGGTTGCCCGTGGACCAGCCTTCGGGCAACATGATTATTGATATTGGTGGCGGCACGACCGAGATCGCCGTTATCGCCCTGAACGGGATTGTCTGCGACACCTCGATCCGCGTGGGCGGCGATGAGCTGGACGAGGCCATCGTCAGTTACATCAAGAAGAACCACAACCTGTTGATCGGTGACCAGACCGCCGAGAACATCAAGAAGACCATCGGCTCGGCCTACAAGTTCGAGGAAGAACGGGAAATGGAAGTCAAGGGCCTGTACCAGGTCAGTGGTGTGCCCAAGACCCTGAAAATCTCCTCGGTGGAAATTCGCGAAGCGCTGATGGAACCCATCCAGGCCATTTGTGACGCCTTGAAACA
>DAOVTU010000432.1 GCA_030632925.1 Candidatus Krumholzibacteriia bacterium
GATTTCTTCGCCCGCGGAGACTCCGCTGAGCACCTCGTAGACGGTCCCGGTCGCCAAACCAAGGTGAACTTTGCGGGGCTCATATTCCGTGGCCGACTTTTTGACAAAAACAACATTGCGGCACCCTTCCCACTGCACCGCTTCGACCGGCACAACCAGAGCTGGTTGCCGGTCCCGCACCGCGATGCGGGCCTGGGCAAACATATGCGCGCGCAACAACCCATGGCTGTTGTCAAACTCGGCCCGTGCGGGCAAGGTTCGCGTCTGTGGATCCAACTGGGAGCTGACCCAAGTGAGATGGCCACCGAAGGTTTCGCCTGGCAGGCCATCAACCTGCAGGACAACTGGCTGACCAACCGCCACCGCCCGCAGGTCCGATTCGTGAATATCGACCAGAGCCCACATGCGCGAAATGTCGGCAATGGTAAAGAGAGACTTTGCGGGGTCAGCTGCTTCTCCAACTGCGATGTCGCGACCGACGACCAGCCCCGACATTGAGGCCACAACCTGATAGCTTGCACTGGTATCACCGCTGAGGCGAATATTCTGGATCTGCGCCGGGGAAACTCCCAGGCTCAGCAGGGCCTGCTCCGCTTCGGCCTGGGCGATCCGGCTCTTTGCCAGGCGGGTTTCGGCTTCCACCAGGTCCCTTTCCAAGGATACTCCCCGGTCGAGAAGGTCGGCTTCACGGGCATAATTTTTCTGCCAGAGGTCAACGGCTGCTTCGGCCTGCAGAAAAGAGGCCTTGGCCGCGCCAAGATGAGTGGAAGTGATCGTGGCCAGCGCCTCACCGGGATCGACGTGATCACCAAGGTCCTTGTGGACGCCCACCACGAAACCCGCCACCTGGGTCGAAAGGCGAGCATACCGATTGCCATCAAAAACCACTTCGGCGTTGGTCTCGATGGTCTTGGTGATGGGGCGGGACACCACCGTGGAAAATTCCAAACCGGCCTCAGCGGCGATATCCGCACTGGCCAGACGCACCGTCAAGCTCTGGGTCGCACATGACAACACCGGAGGGCGTTGCCGGCGGGGCAAATCATCCCCGTGCCCCGTATCCGTCGTGGCGGCGTCGGCTTGTCCAGGAGCCAGCTCCGGATTGCAGATGTAGCACTGGGACTCGGGGCGGTCATGCCCAGCGCACCAGTCACCAACGGCCTTGAAGGCCGGGACGAGATCAGCATTGCACTGGTAGCAGAAGGCCTCCGGAACCCCATGGCCAGCACAAAAGCCCAGCGTTTCAACCAGGTCCGCATTGCAAAACGGGCACTGCGACTCGGCAATCTGGTGTTCCGAGCAGAAATCAGATGCCGCAGCCGCAACCTCACTGTTGCCAGCGGACTGATCGTCGCCACACGACGCGACCACAAGGGTAGTCAAGGCAACCAAAAGCGCCTGAGTCAATCGAAGCTTATTCATCACGGGTCTCTCTCTCTGCGTAAGGGCTGCCGCCCACAAGGCTCATCAGGTCAGCCTCAGCCACCGCGACGTCCTTTTTGAGTTCAAGGGTTCTGAGGCGCACACTGGCCAGGGTTCGCTGGGCATCGATGAGTTCCAGGATCGGCAAATGCCCAACCCGATACCCTTCCTGGGCCTGAAGCAACCCTCGCTCTGCGGCCGGCAGGATGCGTTCGCCAGTGGCCTGAAGTTGGTCGCGAGCCGTCAGGTAGCGCCGGTGCGCCGCCGTGAGCACAAATTCAAGATTGCTAACGACAACGCGCTCGTGATCGCGGGCCTGCGCCAACTGATGCTTCCGCTCAGCGATGCGTCCCTCGTTGCGGTTAAAAAGCGGCAGAGGCAGCGATATTCCGGCCTCCACAAATCCTTCGTCCACGGCCCGGTTGCGGCCGTAGGCCAAATAGATGTCGATGTCCGGCACCCGGGAAGCTCTGGCCTCGCGCAGGGAAGCATCTGCCGCAGCGATATTTTGCAGGGCCGCCTGGAAAGCCGGGTGTTCGTTCAAGACCTCGGAGCCGAGGGCCTCTCCAACCAGACCAGTGTCCCCGTCGAGCGTGCCCGTCAACCGATGAAGCGGAACCTCCACCCCCCAAAAAAGGGACGCCAACTCTGCTGCGCCCGCCACTTGCGCCTGCTGCATCTGTCGTTGGGCAAACTCAAGGTCATAGACCTCCAGCAGCGCTTTGGTCACCTGGGACTCCGGCGCCGCACGAGCATCAAACCGGATCTGGACGATTTCCAACGTGCGGTTTGCGACCACAAGCAGCTCGTCAAAAACGCTTTGGGACTGCCGGAAATAGAGCTGTTCGAAACAGAGCGTGTGTATGCGCCGAAAGACTTCTCTTTCAACCGATGCGCGGGCAGCCGTCGCCACTTCCAGTTCGGCCTGAGCCACCTCTGCAGCTGCTCCCCGGCGCCCTCCGAGAACCAACGGTTGCACCAGCGATACTTTGTCTTTGCGGTCGGCGGAGTTGTCGACCGACAGTTCCTCCACCTCGAACCCGAACGTCGGGTTGGGATAGTGGCCTGCCTGACGAGCTCGCCCGGCCATGGCCTGCACGCCATTTTCGGCCGCCATGAGAGTGGGATTGGTCAGTTTCGCCAGCCGAAAAAAATCAGCCAGCGTGAGTTCATCTTGGGCCAGGATCGACTGGACCTCTGCCCCTGCCGGATCGGCTTGGGCTGCTGAAGCTTCCGTGTCTGGCGCTGTCGCAAGTGATACCAGAAGCAACAATACAGATAGTCTCCGCACCATGCAGATTCCTCCACAGACTGAGATTACGCCGCGGAAATCTGTTCCGCGAAATTTGGGCACTGTCTTTTCAAAGGGAGAAAATTAGAGATACGGAGGGTGGTCGATCTCTCCGGGGAAGCCCGCAGGAAGGTGGCTGCCGTCATGGGAGACGACACTGACGGAGACTGCCAGCAGGTCACTGACCACGGTGGGCGAATCCAGGAAAACCGGACCGCCGCAACACGACAGGAAACAACTGCCACAGTTGTCGGGGCAACACCCTTCTTCAGCGGGGACCTCAGTTGACGCCTGTTCAGTGGGCGCAGATTGGTCACATTCGTGAGCGCAACACTCGTCATTTTTGGCCAGATTCAGATCACCGTCAACCGACTCGGTGGGTATGAGGTTTGCGACCAGCACCACAACGGCCAGCAACGTGAGTGTTTTGAGTGTGTATCGTACGGTCAACATGTTGGTTCGGCAGATCTCCGACTTTGGGGATTTGGCACCATCGGCTCAGGCTCAAAAGTATCATCCCTATATATATCACATCTGTCAGCGCATTGCGCAACAAACGCGGCCCCGATGGTCCAGAGACCAACCGAAACTACTGCATCTCCGTCAAATCCATCCCCTTGGGCACCACGACAATGCCTGAATCCGAAACCGTGAACAGTCGCCGGTCTTGCTCTTCATCAAACCCGATCCGGAATTTCTCCGGGATGATCACGTCTTTATCAATGATGCAGTGCTTGAGCTGGGCATAACGGCCGATGGTCACGTCGTCCATGATGATCGAGTCGGGGAGGTGGCAGTAGTAATTGATCCGCATTCCTCGTCCGACAATGGACCGCTCCACCGTACCACCCGAGATGATCGTGCCCCCGCTGACAATGCTGTCCTCGACCCGACCCGGCCGCGTGCCGTCTTCGGTAAACCCATGCACCGACTTGAACGGCGGCACGGGCGGCTGCCAGGCCCGGAACAGCCACTTGCGGTCGTAGAGATCAAACTGGGGCTCACGGCTGACCAGTTCCATGGCCGTATCGTAGTAGCTGTCCAGGGTGCCGATGTCGCGCCAGTAGTTGGGCCCCAGGGTTTCCGGATCACGGAACGGGTAGGCGTGCACCTCTCCCTTGGCCACCAGGGC
>DAOVTU010000401.1 GCA_030632925.1 Candidatus Krumholzibacteriia bacterium
CTTGATGGTCGTGGGCCGGTCGTTGCAGTCGACCAGGCCGGAGTCGTCAATGCCCCGGTCGGTGAGCAGGCCGCGCAGTTGGCGTCCGGCTTCGTCGGGTCCACAAATGCCGAACAGCACGGCTTCAGCTCCAAGGGCCCGGATGTTGGCCGCCACGTTGGCAGCACCACCGAGTTTGACGGTTTCCTTTTCCACGCGCACCACCGGCACAGGCGCTTCAGGACTGATGCGATCGACCCGCCCCCACAGGAAACGGTCCACCATGGAGTCGCCGATAACGGCCAGCCGCCGCCCTGCAAATTTGTCGATGATTTGCAGTTCCGCCTGGAACAGCTTGTCTTTTGAGGTCATGACCGTTTTCTTTGGTTGGAATCATCTGAAGTTCAGTAGCGCCAATTTTCAAGGCATCGCGGACGCCCGGAAGCTATCATCCGGGCCCGGTGCTGTCAATTTCCGGAGAGCCCCCTTAAACGGGCAGGGAGACATCATGGACAAGAAGCCGACGCAGCAACGGGTGGCCATTGATCTGGGCGAGAAGGAAGCCGAAGGCATCTACGCCAATCTGTCGCTCATTTCCCACAGCGCCGCCGAGTTCATTCTCGATTTTGCCCGCATCGTGCCGGGCATGCCCAAGGCCAAGGTCCACTCCCGGGTGATCATGACCCCTATGGCTCTCAAAGCATTGCAGGCCAACCTGAAGGCCAACATCGAGCGCTTCGAAGCGACCCACGGCGAAATCAAGATGACCGGCCAGCCCCAGTTGAACCAAAACATTGGGTTTGAGACCGAGAACTAGGTCGTCACGACCTTGCGCAGGCGCCAGGTGCCCAGAGCCAGGGCCACGATGAACCAGCAGGCCAGGCCAACGAAAAGGTCGGACAATTCCGCCACACCGTAGCCACGCCCGATCATGTCGTGGAAAACGGTGATGGCTTGTCCGGTGGGCAGACTGTGCCCCAGCTTTTGCATGAATTCCGGCACGATTTCCAGGGGCCACCACAAGCCGCCCAGCGAAGCCATGGTCATGGTCAGGGCCATGCCCAGACCGTCAGCCTGGTTGCCGGTTTTGGCCAGGCATCCCAAGAGGACCGCCGCACCGGAACTGAAGCCCGCGAACAGCAGCACCACCAGGACCAAGCCCAGAGGTGAGTTGCCGTAGTCCAGGCCAAAAGCCAGGCTGTTCATCAGCAGCAACAAGGCCGACTGCACCAGGCCGATGGCCAGTCCCCCCAGAAAAAACCCCAGCACCAAATCCAGCGACGACGCGCGACTGATAACCAGGCGAGCGAGGGTGCGGTCCTGCCGGGCGGCGACCAACTCTTTGGCAGACATCATCAGGAACATCATGACGAAAAAGAGCACATAGGCCGGCCCCACGTGCTGACGGATATTCGTCAAAACCCAATCATCCTCTTCAATGCGGCCGAGGGTGCTGGCAGCGAGAGTCAGACGCGGATTGCTCCACAAATCTTCAAAGGCCTCGGCATCGAAACTCCGGGCCCGATCGCGAGGCAAGGCAGCCTCCGGCGCCAGGCCTTCGGCCGCCAGTTGCCGGGCTGCCGCGATGGTATTGACCCGCAACACCGAGCGGTCCAGCAAGGTATTGATCGTCTGGCTGCTGAGACGATCCGAGTCATAAAACAAGCGCAGTTCCACCTCGTGGCCGGCCTTCACGCCCGCCGTGTATCCCAACGGTATCAACAACACTGCCGTATGATTCTGCCTGGCCACTTGTTCCTGGGCCTCGGAGTCGCTGAGGGTGGAATCCACCCGCACAATCCGGAAGCGCTCGTTGTCCAGCAGCGGCTCCAACAGGCTATCAGCGGCCGGTCCCTGGTCCTGGTCAAAGACCATGAACCGGGGAGCAGATCCTGGACTGCCACCGGAGCCCGTGCCACCCATGATCCAGCCCATCAGGAGTGAAAAGAACATTGGCATTAGCAACAGCCAGATCAGACTGGAGCGGTCCCGCAGGACCCGAAGAATACGCAACCGCACCATGCTTGCTATAATTGTCCGGTTCATGCCAGACCTCCGCGCCGAGCCCGCACCGAGAACACGGCAACGTTGATGACAAACAAGGTCAGGGAGACCGAAGCGAGAATCAACAACGGCAACAAGGCCTCGGACAAGCCATGGTCCTGCACCACCACCTCATTGAAACTGAGGTTGGCCCAGTAGTTAAAAACAAATTGGCCAGCATTTTTGAGCAAGGCGTTCATCTGATCCACAGGCACGAAATTGCCCCCCACCATGGCGGAAATCAGAATCACCACTGTGCTCAGGTTATCCATGATTTTTTCAGTCGGGGTCAAAACCGCCATCAGAATAAATACGCCGGCAGCTGCTGTGCTGGTCAATACGATGACAACCGCCAGAGAATAAGGATCCGGGCCGAGATTGACTTTGAAAAGAATTGCACCGGCGGCAAAAAGCAGGGCCAGTTGCAACATGCCCTGGAGCGCCGCGGAGATCCATTTGGCCACAATGAAATCAACACTCGTCATGGGACTGAGCATTTGCCTCTGCAAAGTGAGTTGCTTCCGTTCGCGGTGGATATCCCGGGCACCTGCGGCTACGGCAAACATCAGGAAAAATACAGCAAAGCTCGGCAGAAAATAATCGAACAGATTGACATCACCCGACTCGGCCGCCTGTCCTGCCGGTGCCTTGTCGTTGACCGTCAGTTTGATCTGCTCCACGCTCAAAGCGTCGGACAATGCCACCTGATGATCCATCACGGTCATGAAACGATCGCCGGCCTCTTGCAGAACCGGATCGTTGTCAGCATTGCGAAACCGCTTCCAGACTTCGTTGAAGTCGCCCGCAAAATAGTCCTCAGCCAGAAAACCATCTTCGGTATCGGTCCCCATGCCCGCCCGGTCTTCGGGCCAGAGGGCATTGTAGGCCGCCTCCCCCGCCTGGTACCGCACGATCATCCGGGTGAGGATTTCCTGAACGATGCCCGACTTGAACGGACTGCCCGGGTCCTTCCACACGGCCACCGAAATGTCCTTGCCATCGATGAGATTGGCGGTCAGGTCTTCAGGCAAAACCACCGCGGCTGCCACTTGTCCCGCACGCACCATCGCATCAGCGGTGCTGGAATCGGCCCAGGTTACAGTAAAGAAGTCCGACTCCTGCAGGCCTTCGGTCAGGCGCTCTTTCATCATCTGGGGCATATCGACAGCGACCATGGCGATGGGAATGGCACTGATGCCTGAACTGCCCGTCAGACCACCACCAAAACTGAGCCCCATGATGGTCGTCAACAACAGCGGCAGGACCAGATTCACAATCAGGGCCCGGCGGTCACCAACAATGCGTTTGAGGTCCTTGCGGACCAGCGAAGCGATCACCATCGGTGCACCTACTCCCTCAGCCCGCGGCCGGTCAGTTTCAGGTACAGCGTTTCCAGATTGGGTCGCTCGATTTCGAGTTGCTCCAGGGTCAGGTTCTGTTCCCCCAGCCAGGTTTGGATCACAGGCAACAGGACGGCACCGTCGGCTGTGCGCAATTCTATTTTCCCGCGGCGCTCGCCGACTTCAAGGCAATCCGAACGGCTTTCAAAAGCCGCTGCAAAGGCATGCCTGTGCCCGGACGGCAAGTGGAAACGGATCATGTCCGTATCGCCGATCTGCCCGATCAACTCTTCCTTGTCACCGAGGGCCACCATGCGTCCCTGGTCGATCACGCCGATGCGGTCGCAGAGCTGTTCGGCTTCTTCGAGATAGTGGGTGGTGTAGATAACGGTGAGTCCTTCGCTGCTCAAGCGCTGGATCAGTCCCAATATTCTGGAGCGGGCCTGAGCATCGATGCCAACGGTTGGCTCATCGAGGAACAGCACCTCGGGAGAATGAATCAACCCCACCACGAGGTTCAACCGGCGCTTCATGCCACCACTGAAGTTCTTGACGGGAACAATAGCGCGCCCGATTAACCGTTCTACGACCCATAGCCTTATCACCGTCGGTCCCAGTCGTTCGCCTCGCATACCGTACGCTGATCCCCAGTAGGACAAATTTTCGCGGGCAGAAAGGTCCTCGTAC
>DAOVTU010000364.1 GCA_030632925.1 Candidatus Krumholzibacteriia bacterium
GAAAAAACCAGTCCCGGCACCAGTCCTGCAACATTTGATACTGAAGACGGATAAAGCCACGACGAGAAACAACACGCACCCGGGGGCCGGGCAAAATGGCAGGCCGCAACAAGCGGCAGGGAAAAATGCCCGACTGAGGAAAACGACCATGAGTGATCTGAAACACCTGCTAGAGTTCAAGAACGGCCATTTCCACAGTGAGATGTTTGCAAGCCCCTCGGTTTGTAACGCTTACAAGGTCTTGCTGGAAGGCGACCACTTGGCGGCCGAGCAACGCTTCCGTCGCATTTTGCAGGAAGACAGCATGGATCACGAAGCCATCGCCGGCCTGGCGGTGTGCATCGCCGAAGATGGCGGCAAGTTCGTGAGTGCCGAAAAGCTGGCCCAAAAGGCCATTCGCATTTCCAAGAAATCAGCGGCCGGGTATATCGCCCTTGGGTATATCAATCTGCGCGGTGCACGCCTGGAAGAGGGCTACCGCTACCTGATGAAGGCCAAGCATCTGGCCCCGCGGGACCCGCGTCTGGAAAAGGGATTTGCGATGTACGACCAGGAGCGTCCGCCGGTGGTTTCGGACCTGTCCCGGATGCATCCGGTCAACCGGGCTCTCGGTGGTGCACGCACTTACCTGCGTTCGCCCTACCACAAGGCTATGGCCGCGACGATCGTCATCTCGGGTGTTTTCCTGACCGGATCGATCCTAGCCTAGGCGATAATCGAGCTTCCGACTCGCCGCTGTCACCGCGGCGCGAAACACATCCCCGTGCAATTCTTCCTGCAGCGAAGAGTTCACGGGGATGATCATTTTACGGGGGCGCCAGGCCACTGGTTCATCGGTGGCTGCGTTGCGAACACGCCCGCCGGTGACCGCCGCTGAAGCTTCCTGCAACCGCATCCCCTTGACCGCTTTTTCGATGGCCAGATAACGTGCTTCGTCTTCGGGGTCCGGGAAACGTCCCTGCCCCCGAGCCAGACGGGCCAGATGGAAATGGCTCGGCGTAAACATCAGCCCGTCCAGTTCCAGCCGCTCGGTCGCCACGATGAGCACCGCGGCCATGTCCCGCAACAGGCCCATGCCCCGATGCTTCTGACCCGGCAACAAAGGCCGCGCATTTTCTTGACCTTCAGGCCGGGTGTCCTGCAGTAAAAGCCATTCGACCACCAGCAGGTTGCGCCCCGTGGCGCTTTCCTTGTGAGCTGCGCGCAGCTTCACCTCCACCACCACGAGCGGGGGCCGGTGTCCCGAGGTGATGCGCAGGGTCTGGCCCATGGGGTCGGTGAGATCCAACTCGAGGGTCAGTTGGCTGAGACCACGCTCGCGCAGGCGGGTCATTAGGCCGGCCTGCTCGAGCAGCAGTTCCAGTCCGTGGCGGGAATACAAACCCAGGAACAGCCCTGCACCCGGCCCGGCGGCTGAAGTGCCGGCCACCGCGCCGCCCAGATCTTCCTCGGTCAGTCCCCAGTCTGCATCGCCGGTGGTGGCGGGCGCTTCTTCGCGGGGCAACAAGCCCGGATGTTTCATGTGCCGCGCCAGGCGCCGGTAGTGGTCCACCGGCAATTCCATTTCCAACGGAACATCCAGGCGGCTTTCGCCAGCCAACAACCACGAAAACAACGCCGCGCCGTGCCGCCAGGCCGTGGGCCCGTAGCCGCCGGCCAACAGGATCACCGTGGGCACCAGCACCTGTCCTGCACCGGGCCGCACCAACTCCAGAACCAGGCGGTCGCGCTGCGCCATGCCCTCCGAAGTGATGCGCCAGTTGCCCAACCGGTCGTGCACGCAGGGATCGCTTCCGGCCAGATAAAATACCAACCCCGGCTGGCAGGCAGCCATCACCGGCGGCAGGTGTTCCCGCACGGCGGCCAGATAGGTTTCGTCTTCCACTTCGGCGCCCAACGCCACGCTGGTCGAGGCGGTGGCCGCCACCCGGCCCAGGTCCTTGTTGTGGATGGAGAAGGTGTGCACCGTCGGGTCGTCGGCAAAAATTTCGCGGGTGCCGTCGCCGTCGTGTAGGTCCAGATCGATCACCAGGATGGGAAATTCATGGCCCAGTTCGCGCACGTGGTGGATGGCCAGGGCCATGTCATTGAAAACACAAAACCCCGAACCACTGGCCCGCGCCGCGTGGTGCATCCCACCGCCCAGATTCACGGCGATGCCCTGCCGTTTGAGGGCATTGCGCGCCGCCTTCAGGGTGCCGCCGCACATCAGGCGCTGGAAGGTCAGAAATTTGTCCTGGGCCTGTGCGTCCAACCGAAAGCCGAGCACCGACTCCATGGCCGCCGGATCCTGCAGTGACTGCACATAGGCCGGGTCGTGCACCTCCTGCAACCGCTTCAGCGAAACCGGGCGCGGCCGGCGCAACATGCCCGGCTTGAGCAGCCCACGGGTTTCGAGGTAATTCAGGATGCGGAAGGGCCGGCGCGGATCGTACTGGGGAAAGGGAATCCGGATCTGGTAATCCCGGCTGATGATAAAGCGCGGCCCGGGGGGATTGCCCCCGAGGCCGAGCCAGATGCGGATGCGGTGCAGAATGTTCATGGGCCCATGGCAACAGGCTGGCGCGCAACGGTCAACTAGATACTGAACCAGTAGCTGAATTTGGCCAGCAACGTGTTTCCCGGCTCCACCCCGAATGGGAAGCCCGCGTTGAAATCGTTGTTGAACTCGCCGGGGTTGGCCGCGCCGGCCATATCCTCGTAGCGCGTCTTGCTGTGGGTCCAGACCAGGTAAATGGTCGAGCCCGGACGGTACTCCCAGCGATACACCAGATTCAGGTTCAGGGCGCCGAAGTTGAAGTCGAAATCCTCGGCCACGAAATCCGGGTAGTCGCGCACGTCGTAGGTGTCGGCGGTGGCCAGATATTTGGCGTTGGTGTAGTCGCCGCGGGTCAGAAACGGCTGCAGGTACAGCTGCAGGCTGCGGTCCCGGTCAAAGAGCACGCTGGTGCGCAGGGTCACTTCCCAGATCATCTGGTCCAGTTCGCCAAATACGTAGTCGACCCCGCCAACGCCGTCGACACCAGGCCGCGTGCCCGTATTCTCATAGTTTCCCATCCACTGGGCATCCATCTGGTTGTGCCGGATGCCAAAGCCGATCTCGTGGGAAAAGTGCTGGTTCTGGCGCCAAGTGAGGCTCGCTTCGCCGGCCAGGCCGCTCAGGTTCGAGCCAAAGTCCGTGTGGATCTCGGCGTGTAGGGAAATGGGCTTGCGCCAATCGGTGGTGCCGCCGGCGGCAATGTTGGTCCAGCCCGGCTGGGTCATCAGAGGGCCGCGCTCACCCTCATAGGTGCGCGTCATGTATTTGTCGGTGCGGTCAAAGGCCTGGCCAATGAAGATCCAACCCTGATGGAAAGTCTTGTGCTGACCCCAGGCGTTGAAATGCACACCACTGGACTGTTCGTGGCTACGGCCGTAGCTCCAGGCTTCGGCGCCGCTGTTGATGTCGGCGCCGGAATTGCCGGCATACAGCCAACTTTTGTAGACCTCAATTTCGGCCTGGGCCTGATTGAATGACCCGCCGTTGCCGTCTCTGGCGTAGTGGTATTCGATATCGGCGGCGACGATTTTCTCGTCCGGTGCGCTCAGGAATCCCATGTCGTTGGGGTCAAGCTTGTCGCTTTCCCAGCGGCCGGCCAGCGAACCCCGCCAATTGCCGCCGCGCTTTTCCGCTTCCATGCGACCGCCGGTGCCGTAGCGGATTTCACTGCTCAGGGCCGGATCAAATTCGTGGGCAAAAGGGTCGATCATGGTGCCGATCGTCGAGCCGGACAGCCGGTATTCGCGGTCCAGGAAGTTCATCTCGAAATCCAGGCCGCCGGTGTAACCATCGCGCTGGTAGCGCTCGGAGGCCTCCGCAAAAGAGCTCTTGTCCCGCTTGACCGCTGTGCCCATCACGTTTACCCGGTGATTGCCTTCGGCGAATTCCTTGCCCAGTCGCACCAGGTTGTAGGTCGCCTTCTGGGTGCCGCCCACGAACGGATTGTGCGCCCGTCCGTCCTGCCCGATGTCCGTCACGGCCGATAGGACTGCCACCGAAAAGTCGCCGCCGATTTTCCCTGTCAGTTTTGCGGCACCCCGGATGCGCGAGTTGGGGTCGCCGGTGCCGATCCGGCGCGAGTAGAACAGATTAAAATCCGGATGCTGGAAAAAACGAGCGCCTTCAATAAAGAAGGGGCGCTTCTCTTCAAAGAATGTCTCGAATGGCGAAAGATTAAGGGTCGCCGGATCGGCTTCCACCTGACCGAAGTCCGGCTGGAAAGTCGCATTGAGGGTCAGGTTGGCCGTCAGGTTGTATTTGAAATCAGCACCGATGTTTTGGCTGTTCTGCCACTGGTCCGCTTCGCCTTCGGCCGC
>DAOVTU010000602.1 GCA_030632925.1 Candidatus Krumholzibacteriia bacterium
CCTGCGGGCTTTGCAACGCCATCAGGGACATCTCGCTGTAGGTGTTGGTGTAGAGCGCGAAGAAAATACCTACCGTGACCAGGAACCCGACCAAAACCACCGGCGCCATGGCGCTGTGGAAAAAGGCGCCGACTTCGCGGCTGACAATCGCCTTGATTTGCCTCATGAGGTGGAACCTCCGCCGGTGGTTGCGTCCGGATCGTCATCCGGTTCGTTGATGGGCTCGGCGGGTTCGGTGCCTGTCAATTTGAGGAACAGGTCCTCCAGGCTGGGGCCCTTGTCGGAAAGGTTTTGCAACAGACCACCGGAAGCCAAAACTGATTCGACGAGCTTGGGCCGGATCTCCACCGGGTTGCCCGCAATAACGACTTCGGCTCCGTCGGGAGTGATGACCAGGTCGTCGACACCGGCGACATTGGACAGGGCGGCCGCCACTTTTTCACGGTCGCCGTCCCAATTGAGCACCACTGTGTGGGTCGCAATGCCGGCGGCCAACGGGTCGGCCGCTGCCAACCCGGCTGCGGACTGCTCGCCCACCAGGCGGCCCTTGTTCAATATCAGGACGCGCTCGCAAACGGCACTGACCTCGGTCAGGATATGGCTGCTGAGCAACACCGTTCGCTTGCCCCGGAAACTCTTGATCAGCTGGCGGATTTCAACGATCTGGTGGGGATCCAGACCGCTGGTCGGTTCGTCCAGAATGAGAACTTCGGGATCACCGATCAAAGCCTGGGCCAAGCCTACGCGCTTGCGGTAACCATGGGACAGGTTGCCCACCAGTTTGCCGCGCACATCGTCCAGGCCCGTGCGGTTGATGAGGTCATCCAGGTGGGCCTTCTTGCCGCCCGCTGGCACTTCCTTGATTTCAGCCACGAAATTCAGGTACGACTCGACCCGCTGGTCGGTGTACAGGGCCACGTGCTCTGGCATGAAGCCGATGCGCCGGCGCACGGAAATGGCGTCGGTCACGACATCGTGGCCAGCGATATGGGCCGAACCGCCGCTGGGGGCCAGCGAACAGGTCAGGATTTTCATGGTGGTGGATTTGCCGGCCCCGTTGGGGCCCAAGAAGCCGACAACTTCGCCCTGCGCGACCTCAAAACTGAGGCCCTGCAGGGCGAATGTCGAACCGTAGCGACGTGTCAATCCATTGACTTTGATCATCGACTATTTGTTCCTGACTGGCTGATCGTTATTACTGTCTGATCACTTTTAGGGAGCCGTCCAACGCAGCAGCGTTGAACCCCAGGTGAACCCGGCGCCGAATGCGCACAGCACCACCAGGTCGCCCTCTTTCAGGCGGCCATCTTCATACGCCACCCGCAGGGCCGACGGGATGCTGGCCGCCGTGGTATTGCCGAAGCGATCGATGGTGATGGCCACCTGCGAGTCTTCCAGGCCAACACGCCTCTGGGCCGCTTCAATGATACGGATATTTGCCTGGTGAGGCACGAACAGCGCCACATCCTTACCAGTGTATCCGTTGCGCTCGACGATATCTGACGTGGCACTGGCCATGCCGCGGACCGCGAATTTGTAGACATCGCGGCCTTCCTGGTACACACAGTGCAGCTTGTCAGCGACCGTCTTGGCAGTGGCCGGCATGCGACTGCCGCCGGCTTTTTGGTTCAGGAACCTGGCGCCGGTGCCATCAACACGATTGAAGGCATCGATGATGCCGCCGCGCTCGGGATCAATGCGCTCGACGACCACTGCGCCGGCGCCATCGCCGAACAGGATGCAGGTATTGCGGTCTTCGTAGTCGATGATCGACGACATGACCTCGGTGCCGATGACCAGCACCTTTTCGGCGTGGCCGGATTCGATCTGGGCCCGCGCGTTCTGCAACGCAAAGAGGAAACCACTGCAGGCGGCCTCGAGGTCAAAGCCCCAGGCCTTGGTGGCGCCGATCATCTCCTGGATGATGCAGGCCGTGGCGGGAAAAGGCATGTCCGGCGTTACCGTCGGCACCATGATGATGTCCACATCTTCAGCCTTGATGCCGGCGTGCTCCATGGCCTGCTCGGCTGCCTTGGCGCCGTGTACCGAAGCGCCGGTGCCCGGCTCAGCGATGCGACGTTCCTTGATGCCGGTGCGCTCGACGATCCATTGGTCATCGGTTTCGACGATCTTTTCCAGGTCGGCGTTGGTGAGGCGTTTTTCGGGAAAACTCATGCCCACGCCGGTGATACCGGCGGTGTATAGCGTCCTTGCGGCCATGATTGAGCTCCAGGGTCAGCGGGGAAGGACAATAGCTGCGGAGGCGAGTTGTGCTCGCTGCGGCAGGTAGTGATCCGATGGCCAAAAACGGCCCCCGTGGCATTGCTGGAAAAATTCTGGGAAAATTCTGGGAAAATTCTGGGAAGATTCCGAGAAAATATCCAGCCAAACACCGCAACGGGCCGATAACGACAGTTTCATCGCCCTCAAGTTAGGCCATTTTCCGAAGGGGATCAACAAGGATTCCGGGCCCTTTACCCGGTTGCAGATGCCCCGGCGGTGGCGCGGCCGACAAAGCCCAGGGCGACCAGCCTCGGCAGGTGGGACTGCAGCCAGTTGTCGCCAAAGCGTTGCGCCACGACGGCCGGCGAAAACAGGGCCTTTTTCTGCAGATAGTCCAGCTCGCCGGGCTGCAACCCGCCGGCAGCGTAAAAACAGTTGCCGGCGACATCTTCGAGCATATCGCCGGGCCAAACCGTGGCCTGGCGGAGCCAAATTACAGACTACTGTCGTTGTTCCGGAGCCATTACCTCCCAGTGGTCGGCAAAATCCGGTTTCGTCACGGGTTCATCGGCCACAAAGCCGTCGTA
>DAOVTU010000040.1 GCA_030632925.1 Candidatus Krumholzibacteriia bacterium
AAGTTTGATAGTGATGTGGTGCGGGTCTATCACCAAAGATCCTACAATGCGGAGAAAGATGAATACACCGTCACGGAAAACAAGGTGTGGTGGGTAGGACGAGGCGAGGCCGAGGAGCTGACAAATTACGTCAAGGACTACGGGTCCTGGCTGGAAATCAAGGATGTACAGGCCTTTGTCATCCATGGCGGTGAAGTTACGATGGCGGCTGCGCTGAGCGGTGATATTGAGCACATCGATGAGTCGCGCATCAAACTGCAGAAGGGTGATGGAAAATCGCGTTCCACGAATTTGGTGGTGGCTTTTGACACGGCCCAACCCGGAGATTTGATCGGCATTTCGATAACGATACATATATCACGCGGGTTGCAGTGGTCGGAGTGGTCGTTGGCGGGTGACTATCCGACCGCACGTTGTGAACTGGAAATACAAAATTCACACGAAATAGCATTTGCCATCTTCGGGAACCGGTTTCGCCCCGGTGCCATGCAGCAAGAGACCATCGAGAAAGTCAAAGGACACATTCGGCATCTCAGACTCTGGGCCGATGATATTGATGCGATCTGCCGCGAGCCCTACGCGCCGAGCCGTGAATTGCAATCGCCCAGTTTCAGCCTGGTGTGGCGAGCCGAACGATATCCCTGGGGTAAAAAGTATATTTGGTGGGAGTCTCGCGACTGGAACATGGTCGCCGAGAAACGGGCGGGCCGAGAGCGCACCTACGCCAAGAAAAAAAAGAATACAGTGAAGATGGCCAAGACCCTTGCTGACGGCGCGACTGGTGAAGAGGCTATCAACCTCTTGTACGCCTTTGCCCGCGATGAAATACAGGATGTGTCGAGCTATTTTTATGCCAAGGACAACAACAAGCGAACCGTTGACGCCATACTGAAAGCCCGGGCCGGTGATGATTACGAAAAAAGCTACCTGCTTTTGCAGATGCTGTTGAGTCTGGGTTTTGAGGCTGAAGTCATCTGGGCCCACGACCCGGATGATGGCAGTTTCTTTGTCAAATACCCGAACAGTGGGCAGATGGATGTGCCCCTGGTCCGGGTGAAGGTCAATGATCGGGTGGTCTGGCTCGATCTGGCTTGTAAGGGGTGTGCCCCCGGCAGTATCGACGCGCGTTTGTCGGGCACCACGGCCATGAGTTACGCCCGGGATGCCGACAAAAAAGGGGACAAGCTCTGGGAAAGGGTGGCCGGAAAGGCTCAAATTCAGGAAGTGCCAACTCCCATTCTGTATCTTGACTTCGTCGAGCGAGAAAATTGGAATAGGATTTTTCAAGTTGAGACTGGTGACCGGGTCGGCACGGCTTTGCTGTCCGAAGAGGTAGTCCTGACCCGTGACGAGAAGCTGGAATTCAAACGCAGGATGCACGTGTCCTCGTCCGGACTGTCGCGGCTGTTTCTCGCCAGCAATGCCGTTGGGGCTGAGGATGTCACCGAGGATTGGATTGAACGCCGCTTTCAGGGTTCCTCAGGCGATTCAATGGTCAGCGCCTCGTCAATCGGCGCCGAGACCCTCGAAGCCGTGTTTGATCTGGACCTGGGTCCGGTTCCTGATCCAATGGGTGACACCTGGATTCTGCCGCCGGACCTGGTCTATGGTGAGCCCTCGGTCAGGGAGTGGCCCGAGATTAGGCTCAGTGCATTTCATGTGGAAAACGACAACGAGACCCGCTGGGAATTTCGGATTCCCCTGCCCTCGGGGTGGACCGATGCCGCCGTGCCGGCGACTCAGCGCATCGGCGTCAAATGCTTCGACTATGTTGCCCACTATGTCATCGTGGATGGTGAACTGGTCGTGCGTAGAGTCCTGAAGGAAATCGGCTGCACCATTGACGAGGACAGCAGCGTGGCCCTGATCGGTCGCCACGCCAAAGCGATCCGGGAATTGGAACTGACCCCTGTTGTCTTGACCCGGAAGGAATGATCGCCATGAGCGTGCGCGGGCTGATGTTTTTGCTGGCCTGCCAATTGATGGCGGGTATCGGTTGGGCGGCTTTGGTTGAAGTGCCTGCGCCTGTCTCCCCTGAAGTAGTGGCGGCATTCGTGGCAGCCTATCCCAATGCCGAGCGCGTTGATGTGTTGGACTGGGTGGGCGCGGATTTGAAACACGACGAGGCCAATCGGGGCTTCAGTGGAACGATGCAGGAATGTCGCGAATATGTGGTGCTCGACCAGAGTGTGGTCACCGATTTGTCGGTGGTTCATGTCTTCAAATCTTCTGCCACAAGGCTCAAGAAGATTGAAATTACGGTCGATGGTGTGGCTGGTCACCGGCGTTGGAAGGAGAAGGACTTACAATGGTCGGAAAGCACGGAGTCCGAAAACGGCGTGGTTACACTTGATGGTATCGTGGCAACGGCTTTTATACCTGGAATCGAAGTTGGCGACCGGGTGAGAGTGTATAAGGAGTATCGGGTCAAGGGCCGTTGGGGGTTACCCACGAGATGGCTCGGCGCAAGTGATATTCCCTTTCTGGAATCTTCCTCTGTACTGCAGTTACCTGCCGGGTATGAAATTCAATGGCGAGCATTGGGTTCGTCATTCAGCCGCGATCAGGTTGACTTCTCGGGACCGGATGGTGGTGATCAGGATTATTATCGTTGGAGTCTGGGCCCTGATGCGGCCGGCGTGCTGCCCGAATGTGCCGAGCGGTATCCCTATGTCAGGCTGGTGCCCCATGTGATCAGTTTGGGGGGCAATGATAAGCCTGATTGGTCCTATGGCGAGACCTGGGCCCAAGCCGGTGAAATTTATCTGGACCGCATTGATGGTGTCTTTGACGTGAGCGATGAGATGGCCGTGATGGCAGCCGAAGTGGTCAGTGGGGCGGCTAATATCGACGAAAAAATTGACCTGGTCTACGCCTGGGTGCAGCAACGATGCCACTATCTGGGCCTGTTCAGCGGCACCGATGGGATCATGCCCAAGAGCGCCATTGAAGTCCACGATCTGGGTTCCGGCGACTGCAAAGGGTTGAGCACTTTACTTATCGGGTTGTTGCGCAGTGTGGGGGTGGAAGCTCATCCGGTGCTCGTATTGATGGCGTCCCGCGATTGGTTGGTCGAAGATCTCCCCAACATGGGCCAATTCAATCACTACATCGCTTGGGCGCAGGGCGATTCAGCCGGGGTCTTTCTGGATGGTACGGTGGACAGGTATCCGGCGGGCACAATCCCTCTGGTTGACGCCATGTCCAAAGTGCTGTTGTTGAAACCCGGCGCGGTGCAGTTGGTGGGCATTCCGGCCGAAGCCTGGGAAAGTGGCACTGGTCGGCGCACGGTTTCCGGGCGCCTGGATGAGACCGGGCACGCCCATCTTGATCTGACCTACACCGTAACCGACGCACTGGCTCGTTATTGGCGCGACCGCCTCATTGACGACAGCAAAAAGTCGTCCCAGAAGGCGATGCTCCGTTATCTGGTGCCCGACGAATTCGCCTGCGAAGCCGAAGCCGCCGAACTGACCGGGCTGGATGATTGGCGAGCACCGATCAAGATGTCGGTTTCCCTGAAAACGAGTCGCCCACTGCCCAAGGGTGGCGGCGCCATTTTTATCCCGCGCAATGTCGTTGGCGATGAGTTGATTGGCGACATCGATTTGCCCTGTGATGTGCGGTTGGATTTGCGTTCACGGGCCGACCGCCTGGTCACCTGGCAACTGGAACTGCCCGCAGGCTACGCCGTGACCACAACCGACTCCCTCGCCTGGCAGGCGCCCGGCCTGGAGTGGAGCCGCCGCTGCTGGCAGGAGGGCCAAACCTTCCATCTGGAACGGCAGATATCCTACACCGAAGATTACCTGACTACGGTCGAAGCCGATTCGCTGATCGGCGTGCTAAAAGAGATCCGGGCGGCTGAGGCGGGGTACTTCGAGGTGCGTTTGCAGTAGCTCTTGAAATGAAAGCACTCTGAACCGATTTGCACCCCTGATGCCTCAACGCACCAGTGTCATTTTCCGGGATTCCTGAAAACCCTCACCCAGCAGGAGGTAATAGTAGACTCCGCTGGGCACGCTGTTGCCTTTGCTGTCACGCCCATTCCATACGATGTCCCAATTGCCTGCCGAATATGGCTCGTTTGTGATCAGGCTTTTGATCTGTTTACCGGCGACATCGTAGACCAGCAAGCTAACCGTCGAACTTTTCTCAAGGCCAAAGAAAATGGTGGTCTGCGGGTTGAAGGGATTGGGCACGTTTTGCATTTTCGGCTGGAGGGCCGGTCGATAGTCTTCCACCCCGCTGGCTGGCAACACCAAGAGGTTCCAGTTCAGGGATTGGGTCATGAAATCCTGACGGGCGGCCTCGTCTCTCACCAGGTTCGTATTGTCGGTCACGGTCACTGACAGGGAATGTAGTCCAGCCGGCAGATTAAGGCTGCCAAGTACCAGCGTGTCATCCGTCGCTCCCGCCAGGGGAGCATTATTGATATACCATTGGGTATCCAAAGCGTGATTGACTGGTTGTAAAGGCTGTACCCATACCTGTTCGTGGCCAAACAGAACGGTGTCGGTTGATGTCGAATCGTCAATGGGGTCGACAATCTTATAGAACTCGATGAGGAATGCCTCGATACAGGGCAGATTAAATGGTGCACCATTGAGACTCATGCACGAGATGTCGGTCGGCCGGTAGAGACCAAGGGGCACGTGGGCAGCACCCAAATAGGTTCCGACCAAACCGGAATAGCGCGTGCCGGGGTCTTCTCCGAGCCAGGCAGCCCACTTGTGTCCGCTCATCGCCATGGTCTCGGCGATTTCCTTGCTGGCGTTGCGTTGTTCCGGTTCAGGCCCGGAATAGACCGTGCCGTCGTTGGGAAAATATTCGTCGGCCAAATTGCCCAAGCTGTGGCCAGACTCATGCTGTGCCAGGGTGACTGCCAAGCCATGTCCTGCCGATACCGTGGCCAGATTTCCGCCGGGATACCCCATGCCACCGTATTTTGTCGAATTGGCCAGGGCGAATACATGGTCGACATCCGGCGCGGCCGCGGCTCGTGCGTAGGCGTTGACCAGATTCACACTGAGCGCTCGTTCAAAGCCACCGGTATAGAACCCCATATCGAGGGCCGTATCGCGGCTGATGCCTTCATCGGGGTCGTTGTCCACTCCGGATTCGGACGAAATCACATCGACCCGGTGCACGTTGAAGTAGGAGGCGTAGGATGCATACGGTTCGCGATCGAACAAGCCGCCGATGATGTAGTCTACCTGAGCAGCGTAATTGCTCAACTCCGTAGCCACGTATCCATCGCCGACACAAACGAGATCAATGCGGTTGGCGGATGGTCCATTGTCCCGGATGGTCTCCATGCCGCTCACTTTGGCGGTCTTGCCAGGATCAATTTCGACCCGGGGCAATAAGAGTGTCCCACCCTCAAAATTTCCATCCGCATCGATACCGTCGTAGTAGACTTTTTCTACCGGACCGGCCCACGCCGTGGTCGCAATGCCGACACACAACACGAGTTTTATGACAAGGTGCATGGTGTCCCCCTCGGACCTATCCGGCTTCTACAGAGGATCTTCAGAGCTTCAAACCAGCAGGTGTCAGATTACGAAGCGTGGCTTGCCAGGTCAAGTTGAGTGCGATTCCGGTTGAAAAGTCCATCCAGCCCCGAGAAACATTTTTGCCGCGACGAGAGCAGTCCAATTTTCCATTCTACTTAACATAACAGTTCCCCCCGGGGGGACATTTCCACCTTCGCATATTCAAATATTCGGATTTACCCTCTGCGTCTGCTTCTTTTGCGGGTGTGTCGGTTGCTTTTCGGGTATGCTGGGCAAAACAGGTCAAAATCCCCCGGCATTTCATTCCCGGGAGCTCCATGCCGCACCCACCCTACCAACTCCCGCCGCCCTGGCGCGGTCGCAACGACTACCGTTGTCGCGATCTGCCCACGCCGGTGCGCCGGGAATTGGGCACAATCCTCGTCACTGGTGCGTCCGGCTACATCGGCGGCCGCCTGGTGCCTGAGCTGATTTGTCGTGGCTATGACGTGCGGGTCATGGTGCGTGGTGACGCTGATGAATATGTCGACGTCTGGCCCGATGCCGAAGTCGTGGCCGGCGATGCGCTGGACCCCGAGAGTCTGGACCGAGCCCTCGAGGGTGTCGGTGCGGCCTACTACCTGATTCATTCCATGGTCTTGGGGCCCCGTGGTTTTGCCGACGCCGACATGGAGGCGGCGCGCAATTTTCGCACTTCTGCCGAGCGGGCAGGCGTGCGGCAACTGATTTATCTCGGCGGCCTCGGTTGCGCCCAACAGGGCTTGTCGGCCCATCTTGATTCGCGCCATAAGGTGGCCGAAGAACTCCAGGCCGGATCCATCCCCACTACCGTTTTGCGGGCCTCGGTGATCATCGGTTCGGGCAGCGCCTCGTTCGAGATCATCAAGAGCCTGATCGACCGGATGCCCGTCATTCCCTTGCCGTCGTGGGCCTCACATCAGAGCCAGCCCATTGGCATTCGGGATGTGGTGAAGTATCTGGTGGGCGCCATGGAAGCACCCGAAGCAGTGGGCGGCAACTTCGATATCGGCGGCCCCGAGGTATTGACCTACGCCGAGATGATGAAGACGCTGGCCGAAATTCTCGGCCGCCGCACCCGCTTTTTTCGCACCGGCCTGAGCAGCACCCGCCTGTATGGCTACGCCATGAGCCTGCTGACGCCGGTGCCTGCGCCGATCACCATGTGTCTGGTGGGTGGCCTTAAAAACGACACGGTTTGCGGCAGTGACGACATCCGTGAAGTGGTGCCCTTCGAACCGCTGCCCTTTCGCGAGGCCATCGTGCGGGCGCTCAACCGCGAAGAGCAGGACCACATCGCCACCCGTTGGTCCGATGCCTATCCGGCGGCCCACGAGTTGAGCATCAAGCTGCATCAGTTGCGGCGACCGCCGCGTTACACGGCCCACTACACGCTCTTGACGAAGTGCCCGCGAGACAAATTGTTCGGCGCTTTTACCAAAATCGGCGGCAGCGAAGGCTGGTTCGATGCCAACTGGATGTGGCGCATGCGCGGTGCTATCGACAGGGTGCTGTTCGGCGTGGGCACGGCGCGGGGGCGGCGCAGCAAAAGTGACCTGCGCGTGCACGATGTCATCGATTTTTGGCGGGTGGAGAGCATCCTGCCCGAAGAACGTTTGCTGCTGCGGGCAGAGATGCGCATGCCCGGTCGGGCCTGGCTCGAATTTACCATCCGGCCCTTGGGTGAGCAGAATGAGTTGGCGATCACCGCCCATTACGCCACGCGCTCCAGGTGGGGCGACATTTATTGGCGATTTTTTCAGCCTTTTCACTGGTATATTTTTGCGCGTTTGCTGAAGCAGATCGAGCAACGGGCCCATTGCAAAGAGGATTTCAAATAAAATCCTACCAAAAGGTCGGATTTTAGTTGTGTTGGGCCTTCAAACCGGATAAAATTTTGACAACTGATGGTTTTCGCGACCTAATCAGCACAAACAAGGCTCAAATAGTTAATTTGAGCGTCTTTGACCCTTTCCCGGGATTGCCCATGCCTGTCATGAACCGCCCACAGGTGACCGCTGCGTTGCTGGTTGTTTTTGCCGTTGTCTGCGTCCTGCCGGCCAGCGCCCAGGTCACGGCCGACCGGACCACGGCTTTGTCGGACTACCACGGCTATTTCCCGTGCATGGATTGCCATGGCGATCAGGAAACCATCGCCACGCCGCGCGTTCTGGAAGAAGAGCATTACGAGCCCATGGAATGGGAAGACGACGACGGCGTTGTGCACTACGTGCCTTTTGGCGAGATGGTGTCCATCAAGGACCTGTTGGGCCAGGAGGGCGTGGACCCTTCGCCGGCCGACAATCTGGCCCGCATCGGCCGCCGCTTGAATATTGAATCGTACATGACCCGCAACGACCTCAGCCCCGCCGACTCGGTCTGGACCCTGGTGCACGGCGGCGGCAACCTGTGGTGTCTTGATTGCCACGATACCGCAGACCGCGACAAACTGGTGATGCAAAGCGGCGAACTGTTGACCTTCAATGAGAGCCAGTTCCTGTGTGGCAGTTGCCACGGGCCCATCCTGCGGGATTGGACCTCCGGCATTCATGGCAAGACCACCGGGTACTGGGATCCGGCTTTGGGTGAAGAAGATCAGACCGTGCGCATGCTGTGTGTCGAGTGCCACGATTCTCACCGGCCCGCTTTCCGATCAGAAATACCCCAGCCAGCGCCCGTGCTGCGCATCGACGGCCCGGGCGACAAGCCTGTCCATTTGGAGAAGGCCGCCCATATAGAGGAGTCCGCCCATTGAGTAAGAAGATGAATTTTGTGCCCGACCTGTTGCCCAAGCCTGCTCCCAAGGCCAGGGCCAAGGAGGGCGAAGTGGGCCGCCGCAGCTTCATCAAGCTGTTGAGCGCCCTGACCGCCGGCGCCATCGCCATGCCCGACAAGGCCGAGGCCTTCAATCTGGATGAATTTCTGCAGAAGCATTTCCACCAGATGACCGACGAGGAAAAGCAGAAAACCATGGCGCGCCTCGAAGGCGAGTACAACAAAAAGTACAGCCGCGACGACTTCAGTGTGGCCGACGGTGGTCCGCAACACGGCGTGAAATACGGCTACGCCCTGAACCTCTCCAAGTGCATCGGTTGCCGCAAGTGCACCCACGCCTGCGTGGACGAAAACAACCAGCACCGGGGCAGCGAAGAGCGCGGCGACCAGATCGAATACATCCGGGTCCTGGAAATGGAAAAGGGTTCGCTGGATGTGGAAAAATCGGTGCACGACTACACCCACGAAGTGCCCGCCGAGGGCAAGTACTACATGCCCGTGCAATGCCATCAATGCAACGACGCGCCCTGCGTGAAAGCCTGTCCCGTGGAGGCCACCTGGCAGGAACCCGACGGCATCGTGGTCGTGGATTACAACTGGTGCATCGGTTGCCGCTATTGCGCCGCGGCCTGTCCCTACTGGGCCCGCAAGTTCAACTGGGTGGCGCCCCGTATTCCCGATGAAGAGGTGAATCCGGACACCCATTACTTAGGTAACCGCCCGCGTTACAAGGGTGTTATGGAGAAGTGCACGTTCTGCATCACCCGGGTGCGCAAGGGCCTGAACCCGGCCTGCCACGACATCTGCCCCACGGGCAGCCGCAAGTTCGGCAACTTGCTGGACAAGGAAAGCGTCGTGCGCCGGATCATTGACCAGAAACGCATTTTCATACTCAAGGAAGAAGTCGGGACCGACCCCAGCTTTTACTACTTCTTCGACTAGACCGGAGCGGCAGAACACATGGTGGACTATCTGACATTCGTCTTCAAGTCGATCCGGGGCATGTTCACGGGTGGCACGCGTTACCGCAGTTGGCTGGCTTTCCTGATGGGCCTGATGGCTGTCGGTGGCTACGCCTACTATCAGCAAACGGTGCACGGCCTGGGCGTGACCGGCATGGGCGACCAGGTGAGTTGGGGCCTGTACATCGCCAACTTCACCTTCCTGGTGGGCGTGGCGGCGGCCGCAGTGATGATGGTCATTCCCGGCTACCTGTATCACAACAAGGAAGTGAAGGGCGGCGTGCTGTTGGGCGAGATGGTAGCCATCGGGGCCATCGTCATGTGCCTGCTGTTCGTGGTGGCTGACCTTGGCCGGCCCGATCGCATGTGGCACATGATTCCACCCTTCGGCAAGTTCAACTTCCCGGTGTCGATGCTGGCCTGGGATGTGCTCGTGCTCAATGGTTATCTGTTGCTGAACCTGCACGTGCCCGGCTACCTGCTGTACAAGAAGTACAAGGGCGAAGAGCCGGCCAAGTGGTTGTACCTGCCCTTCGTGTACCTGAGTATTATCTGGGCCATCAGCATCCACACCGTGACCGCCTTCCTGTACACCGGACTGGCTGGACGTCCCTATTGGAACGCCGCCATCCTGGCGCCGCGTTTTATTGCCAGCGCGTTTTGCGCCGGGCCCGCCTTTATCATCCTGGTCCTGGAAATCATCAAGGGTTGGACGCGTTTTCCCATGGGCGACCGCATCATTGGTTTTCTGCGGGGAGTTGTGCTGATCGCGGGGTTGATCAATGTCTTCCTTTTGATCTCAGAAATATTCACCGAGTTCTATGCCGACAGCGCCCACGTGGCCAGTGCCCGTTACCTGTTCTTTGGTTTGCACGGGCACAACGCCCTGGTTCCGTGGATCTGGACCTCGATCACCATGAACGTGCTGGCCCTGCTGGCCTTGATCTCCCGCAAATTCGAGAAACGCGGCGTGATCGTGCGGAATATCCCCCTGTTGATGCTTATTGTGGCGATCTGGATCGAGAAGGGCATGGGCCTGGTTTTTCCAGGATTTATTCCCACGCCGCTGGGCGAAATCGTGGAGTACATGCCGTCGGCCAACGAGTGGATGGTGTCGTTGGGTATCTGGGGTGTGGGGCTGTTTATCATGACGGTGCTGTTGAAGCATGCGGTGGATATCGAGGTTGGGGACGTGAAGCCTTCCTGATGTCGAGTGATGTTGCCGTGTCGTAAAGGTGCGCCTATACTCTGAGATAGGTATCCGATATACTCAAATCGACACGTGTACGCCGCCAGCTTGGTGGCCGATCGCTACCCTGCCTCCAAGGAGTCTCTCCATGTCCAAGAAGCTATTTGTTGCCGTAATGTCCCTCATGCTGATGTTTGTGCTGGCCGGATGCGGCGGCGACACCGCCGAACAAGCCAGTGATGAGGCCACGACGGAAGCAACCGAAGCTCATGCTGAGCACCCCACTGGTGACGACAAGACCGCCGAACACCCGGCTGCGGAGCATCCCACGGATGAGCATCCGGCTGCGGAACACCCCACTGGTGACGCCGCTGATTCGACGAAAACGGATCACCCCAAATAATAGCGAACTGAAGTTCCCACAATATGATGCAAGGCGGTCGATGCGATGAAACGGACGACGATGCTGGCCCTTACCCTGGCCCTGGCTGTAGCCCTGGCCGGATGTGCCCAGGAATCAAGCAATGAAGCGACAGCCGATGTCGCAGAGGCGGGGGCCACGCCTCATGTCATGACGGCCGATATTCAGGCGGGAATCGAACGGCATATCGCGGAGAAATCCGCCAGCACCGGTGGTTATTTCGAGCTGCCCTACGAAGACGGCACAATGCGCCTCAAGCTGGTGCGGGTGCACACCGAATATCTGGCCAATCTGGGCCCGCAGCGGCATTTCGCTTGCGTGGATCTGGTGACCACCGACGGCGATATCTACGATGTCGATTTCTTCATGGACGGCGAACCT
>DAOVTU010000512.1 GCA_030632925.1 Candidatus Krumholzibacteriia bacterium
CAAAAACCCGCTGCTCACTTTCGCGACTGCGGCGTTCGGCCGAGGTGGTGACGCGGGCGCCGGACCACGGAACTGATTCGACGCCCAACCGGGTCTTGTGCGAAGCGGGCCCGCCGCCGTCGACAATTTCCTGGGCCAGGAAAATCTTCTGGTTGCGCACCACTTCGTACTCCAGGCCCAGTCCGGTGCGGGTGGGGAAGTCGTCGATGTCGTCCTGGCCGGCGATGGCCTGTTCGCGGCTGACCCGGATGCGCCCCTTGTTGTCCAGCACCTTGGCTGAGGCGTCGGCGGTGATCTGTCGCGACTGCATCAGGCCGGTATTGGTCTGTTGGTCGTTGGCCGCGCGCACGCCCACACCTGCGGTGAAGTAGCGGCTGTTGTGACTCAGTTTCATCTCGCCAAAGTGCCGTTCGGTGCCGGTGACGAGGTTGTCCTGGGTGAAGAAGGTGCCGTCGGCGCGCCAGTGCTCGTGCTCCTGCCAACGCAGGTCGGCGCCGTACTTGCGGGTACCGGTTTCGCCGGAGTTTTGTTGGCCAAGGCCAAAGCCGGCCTCCTGATCGCGATAATACAGGCGTCCCAGGACAGGTCCGGAGCGGCTGGTGAGTTCACCGAACCAAGCTTCGCGCCGCCCGTGGGTGCGGGTATCGCTGCCGGCGTATTCGGCCTTGAAACGCAGCGAACGGGTCAGGTCCCACTGGGTGTCCAGGCCGGCCAAAACGTCGCCTTTGCCGCCCTGGGTTCCTTCCCGAATACCCGTCAGGCCAACTTCCAGATCGCCGCCGCCCGGCCGCCACGAGCCGCGCCCACCGGCGGTGATCTCCTCGGTGGAACCATCGTCGGTTTCGTATTCGGCCACGATCCACACGGGATTGAAATTCTCATCCTGGCTGGGGATCACTTCCTTGAAAAACAGGGTGCCGTCCAACTCGTCCAGAGTGTAGTCCACCGATCGGGTCAGATGCCGTTCGCTGAGAATGATCTCACTGCGGTAACGGTCGCGAGTCTGCAGGGTGATTTTCTCGGAGTGGGCGATGATCCGGCCGGCCGACAGGTGGTACAGGCCCGAAGTCCCGTCGCCCCGGATTTCGTCCCGCCGGAAATTCTGCCGGTTCTGGCTGGCAAAAACATCGAAGCCCGTTTGTTCACCGCGTCGGCTGCTGCGGAAACCCGTCATGGCCCGGCTGTAGCGGGACAACTCGGTCACCGTCAACCCGGAGTTGAAGTCGCCGTACAAGGCGTAGAACTGCTCGCGCTCCAGCCGGATGTACAGGTGCTCGCTGGTCGGCGCGTCGTGTTTCTGCACCACCGCATCGCCGTACACCGTGTAGTAGGCATCGGGGTCCACGATGCCGAACAGACCGGATTTCGGATCATCACTCGGGGCCTGGCTGTCGTAGGCCAGGGTCAAAAGCCACGAGCCCTTCAACGAACCCTTGGCAAAGAAGGCCAGGCGCCCGTCGGAGTAGAATTCTTCGGCGCCATCGGCCGCCTGCAGCGACTCCATGTTGCCCGACACCGTATTGTAACCCACGGTGCCTTCGACCACGCCGGCCAGGATCCAATCGCGCGACTGGGGCTGCAACCAGACCCGGATGTCTTCGGTATTATCAGCCAGACCCAGCGACAACAGCGCTTCGCCCGAGGCCGTGGTAGGCGCCAGTTGCAGCAGGGCGATGCCGCCGGGGCCCACGGTGTAGGTGGGCAATTTCTCCTGAAGCTCGGTGATGGATTCGCGTTCGGAGTCGCCTTTTTCGCGCCACGCCTCGTGGGGGTTGGCCACGCTGAACTTGCCGACCACTTCGCGGCGGGCCGGATAGCCCGCCTGGTCGGTCAGTCGCAGGGCAATGACAGGCTTGGTTTTGCCGTCGGCCACCAAAACCGAACGGTCCAATACGATCTCGGCAAACACGGGTGGTCCTGAGTAGTGCACGTTGCGCTCGAGGTGCCGCACGAGATGTCCCACACTGTCGACGATGTCCACCGCCACCAGATTGTCGCCCGGAATCAGATCCAGTCCGGTCCAGGTGCTGACGGCCTGCTGGCCGGTCGCACCGACGGTTCGGCCCGCAAAGTTCAGTTGTCCTGCGCGCTCGCCGTTCAGGTAAAGGTGCAGGCTGTCGCTGGCCGCATGCTGCACCGCCAATTTCAGCGCCGGCAAGTGGGGTAGGTGCCCATGGGGTGGCCACAGCAGCCGTTCATCGGGCTCGGCGGTGGCCAGCCAAGCTTCGTCAAAAGCAGGCATCACCGTCGGGTCGACCGTCTTGGTATCGTCCTTGGGCCACGATTCACCCGGCCGGAATCCGACCACGTCCAATCGCGCACGCTCGTGATCCCGCACCGCCTGTTCAGGCAGCAAATGCGCTGTTTTTTCCGTCCAAACCTGCAGGGTCACACGCCGGTTCAGGGCCCGCCCTTCGGCCGTGCGGTTGTCGGCGATAGGCTCGCGGGCGCCCATGCCGTACATCGAAAGCTGCGCCTCGCTCAACTGCAGGCGCCGCGAAATGTGCCGGCCCACGGCTTCGGCCCGGGCCAGGGAAAGGGTGTGGTTGTCCGTAAAAACCGGATGTGATCCCGGCCGGATGCGCTGGCTGTCGGTGTGCCCGATCACCTTCATGGCCACGATCTCCAGGTCGTCCAGCGTATTGAGCAGCGTATCGATCTGGGCCATGTCCGCCGCACCGAGTTCGGCCCGAAGGCTGGCAAAACGCGGCCGCAAAACCATCTCGGGTTGCTCTTCGCGCACGACTTCAGGCACCAGGTTGATGGCCGTGCGCACCACTTCGCTGCGCACGTTGCGGCCCGTGGGCGTATCGCAAACCAGCAGGCATTTGACTTCCAACTCGGCCCGTTGCAGGGGCGGATTCACGCGGCTGCCAAAGCTCAGGGTGGTGGCCTGTCCGGCTTCCAATTCACCCAGTCGGTAGACGATGGTGCCATCAATCACTTCGGGATCCGGCAGTTTGCGGTCGCCCAGGCCAGAACTGCCCGGTGTGTAAGTCGTGCCTTCTGGCAAAACCACGGTCAGGCGCAGATTGCGCACCGGCACCGCCTCGGCACTCAACAACACTTCACCGGTGATCTGGTCGCCCTGCAGGGCCGTGTCCATTTCCAGGCCCACGGCACCTTCGGTCGGGGGCACGCGCCGCAGGCGGAAGTCGCTGCGCCACATCGTGCCGCCCTGCAAGTCCACCAAATGGGACCAGGGGTGTTCGGCGTACAGGCTGTCGCCACTGCAGTCGCCGGGCACGTACTGCTCAGGCAGACTTTCGAGATCCATCTGGACCAGATGGGCGCCCGGTGTGATGCCCGCCAGATGATAGCGACCCTGTTCGTCGGTCACGGCGAAGGCGCCGCTTTC
>DAOVTU010000079.1 GCA_030632925.1 Candidatus Krumholzibacteriia bacterium
ACGCGGGGGGCGGCGTGCTGGATATCGATCTGCAACTTTCCGCCGGTTGTGAAGGCTTCACTCTGCCGGGTGTTTCAGGCCCGGTGTCGCTGCTGCCTGGTGAATCGACCACAGTGCACGTGGCCTTTGCTCCACTGGCGGTCCAACCCTATGCGTGCAACGTCGAACTCGGCCCGTTTCACCCGACGGTGAGCTTGCAAGGTGCAGGCCGTGAACCGGTTTTTAGCTACACCCTGACCAGCGCGCTGCGGTTTGGCGAGGTGGCTCTCGGGCAATCCAAAACACTGTCGGTGGCCTTGCGCAATACGGGTGAGGTTCCGCTGCCGGTTGTGCCCGAACTCCTGGGCTGCGGTGCCGAGTTTTCCATCGCCGCCGGCGCGGAACCCGACACGGTGCAGCCTGCCGGCCTGAAGTATATCAACGTGAGATTCAGCCCCACGGCAGAGGACACTTTCAGCTGTGCACTGTGGCTGGCCGACAATCTGGACCAGGTGGCGTTGTCCGGTACGGGCGCCGATCTGTTGCTCTCTTTTGACGCCCCCTCGGCCGTGGATTTTGGGACGACATACGTGGGCGGACAGGTCACCAAATATGTCTCGATCATCAATGATGGTGAAGGTGCTTTCAGCGTGACGCCGAGCCTGTTGGGCTGTGGCGAGGAATTTGTCCTGGTCTCCGGTGAATTTCAGGTGACCCTGTATCCGGGAGGCTCCCATACCGTGGGCGTGCGCTTTCTGCCCAGCGCCGTGGACAGCTTTGCCTGCGAACTGCTGTTGGGAGACATTGTCGATCAGGTTCATCTGGCCGGTATCGGACGGGAACCCGTATTGTCCTACGTGAGCCCCACACTGCTTGACTATGGCACCGTCCAGATCGGAGCTTTTGCCGAGCGTCGAGCGCGAATTTACAACAACGGCGAGGCGGCCTTCGACATCAATCCCGCCCTGGTCGGATGTAGCGGCGACATGTCCATTGTCAGTGGGGGCACACCGCGCACCCTGGCCTCCGGGCAGTGGGTCGATGTGACGACCCGGTTCCAGCCCACCACACCTGACAGTTTAGTCTGCCAACTGGACCTCGGCGCCACGGTGCCACCGGTGCTGTTGCGCGGTATCGGCATTGAGGCTGTCCCGAGTTGGACTGTGACTCCGGAAAACCTGAATTTCCTGACCACGGCCGAAGGAGATTCCCGCACTGAAACCGTGCAGATCGTCAATACGGGTCTGACGGTGCTGGATCTGGATGTACAGATGGTTGATGAGACCCTCGGTTTTTCGGTCGAGTCCGGTGGCGGTCCGAGGCTACTGCCACCGCAGGGCGCTCTCGATATCTTTGTGCGTTTTGCACCGCTGGTAGCCGGCACTTTCGCGACCGAACTCAGCCTCGGCACCGAATTGCCTGCGGTGCCGGTCACCGGTTCGGCCGGCGAAATTATTGAGTCCTGTGGTGTCACGCCCACTTCCATCGATTTCGGCACCACTACGATCGGCGTTCCCCAATCCCGGACCGTCACCGTGACCAATACCGGCAACCAGTTGCTGTCCGTTGGCCCGTCCACCACCTCGGCCTACTACGATGTCGAGGGGTCTCCGAAAAATCTGCTGCCCGGCGAGACGGCCGATTACACCGTCACTTTCCTTCCGGTTCTGGAGGGCACCTGGTCGGGCAAGATCACCATGGGTGGTTCAGGGGTTTGCAGCGAGGTGACCTGCACCGGGACCGCTGTATATTCCGGCGTGGCGGGCGATGACCTGCTCGGCGTTTTCTTTGATGTTGGCTTCTCTGAAAATACGCATGTCCTGCCGGCGGGTCATTTTGGCGAGGCATTTGTGGTGCTCTACAATCCGTCTGATCCGACCGGCGTCGTAGTTTGGGAACTCGCACTGAATTTGATCGGCGACGTCATCATGCTGCCCCTGGAATTTGAAGGATCGGGAATCAACATTGCCACAGAACCTGACTATCTGGTGTTTGTTGCGGATTCTCCTTTACCGGGCACAACGGCCGTGCTGCTAGCTTCATTCCGCTTTTTGATCATGACGCCGTACTCGGTGGTGCTGGTCGAAGTGGGGCCGGTGACAAACCCTTCCATCCCGGGACAGATGGGGTGGATGCCGTCAGGCGATTCCGTCATTCGGCCGATGACCTCTTTCACCGGCACCTCAATCGTGGCGGAGATCAATACAACCAGTTCAGTGGCAGTCGCCGCACCGACTCCGGCTTTGGCGGCCAATGGGGGGCAGGTGCACCTGTCGTGGCCGGCGCCCACCGAACTACGTGATGGTTGCCATGTCTACCGCCGGGCAGAAGGCGAAGTGGCCGTTCGGTTGACCAACACACCACTGACTTCAACCGCCGGCACACTGCAGTTCACCGACCAACCCACGGGCTTCACCCCGGGCACGCCGCTGTACTACAGCTATTCCATCGTGACCGAAGGTGTGGAAATCGCCCGCAGCCCCGAAGTCGAGTTCCTGCCGTCCAGCCTGCCTGCCGTCCAGACTCGGCTGTTGCCCAACGTGCCCAACCCGTTCAACCCCCAAACGGAAATCCGTTTCGAACTGGGCAAATCGGCCCAGGCGCGCGTGGCGATCTACGACGTCACGGGCCGGTTGGTTCGGACCTTGGAAAACGGACATCTGGAGGCCGGGCCATACACCCGCATCTGGCAGGGCCGCGACGACAGTGGCCGCCCCGTTTCCAGCGGTGCCTACTACGTGCGGCTGTCGGTCGAAGGCAAGGTTGACCACCGCAAAATCATGCTGCTCAAGTAACCGCGGTCCATAAAAAAGAGCGCCGAGACCATCAGGCCTCGGCGCTTTTTTATACCGCGAACCGCCTATTCCTGATTGATCACTTCCAGCAAATAGTCCGCCGCCTTCTCGTTGTCGCGCTGTCCGATCCAGTGCAGCATGTTTTGCTGGATTTCCGGATCGGTTTCCTTGCGCGCGATGTTGATCAAGGCATCCAGTGATTCTTCGCTGTCGTCCATCTGGGCGATCACGTGACACACCTGCATTTTCAAATCACCACTGTTGGCCTTGTTGTAGACACCCATCAGGAAATCCAGCGACAGATCATTGCGTCGGGAGGCAAAGTGCAAGGCCTGGGCGCGCATGTCGTCGTCCGCATTGGGGTTGTTGACCAGATCCATAAAGACCTGGTCGGGCACTTCACTCTCCAGGCGGGACAAGGAAAACAGTGCCATTTCCATCATTTCCGGATCGTCAGCAGACTCGAGAATCTCCATGGAAATGGCCGCCACGTCCGCGTCGCGCCCGGTTTGGGTCAAGCCGTACAGGGCCTGGGTCCGTTCCTCGGTGTTGCGGCCGGGATCCCGTGCGATGCCTGCCAGAATTTCAAAAGCCCGGTCCCCACCATGACGTCCGATGGCAAACAGGGCCTCGTCGGTCACCCGGTTGTCGTCCGATTTTTCGAACAGCGAAATGATGGCGTCCAGGGCCCGGTCCGAACTCTTCATCGACAAACACATCACCAGTTCCGACAACATCTGGGCGTCGGTCGTCGTGTGCACCATGTCGATGAGGATGTCTTCGCTGCGCTCGTCGTCCACCCGGCAGAGAATGAACAGGGCGTTGCGCCGCATCTCGGTCGACCCCCTGCTCTCGTCCAGGACGATCTTCTCCAGAATGGGCACGGCCTTGTCCGGGTCCATCTGCATCAAGGCGTGCAGGGCCTGGATGCGGGTTTCTTCCCGCTGGGCATCCTCGTCACTCATCCGTTCGATCTGTTGGATGCCTTCGATTTCACCGCGCTCGGCCATCTCGGCGTAGAGGCGGGCCAGAAGGGCTTCACCTTCATGGGCCGTTTTAGCCAACGCAAATTCCTTTTGCTGCAGCTTCAGCAATTCGACAGCCCGTTTGCGCTCCACGTGGCGTTGCAGGCGGTAGCGGGCAAAGGCTTCCCAGTACAGAGCGTTGCCGGCTTCTTCGGTGTCCTTTTCCAGGCGATACACCTCGCTCATGAGTTGGGCGGCCTTTTCGAACTCGGCCCGGTTCAGCGCTGCGCGGGCCTCTTCCAATATCTGCGTGCTTTCTTCGTCAGCCAAGGCGTAACCCGCCACCAGCAGCACAACGATCACCACTGCGATTCCCGCGATTTTCCGGATATCCATGATCCTGACCTTTCTAGAGTGCACCCTGGTTGCCGCTGTCGGATGCCATCCGCAGTCGGCCCAGGGTGGAGCGTTCCTGGAGGCCCTGTTTGATCCAGGCCATGTCGCGCGCACAGTTGTCGCGTGACAGGCCAACGATCTGGGCCAGTACGAGTTCAAGTTCTGAGAGCAGTTGTTGCACTTCGGCGTCGTCGGCCACCGGTGTGTCCATCAGCAGGCGCGTTTGCAAGAGCATGCCGCCGGCCCAGGATGGCACTTCACCCAAGTCACCGTCCGTGCACGAGCGCACCTTAAAATCGGTGAGCAGGAAATCGGCCCGGCCGAACAGGTCGGTCGCCGCCAGTTGGTAGACCTGCTTTTCAGCAACGGGGTTGATGGTCGAGGGCGCGGGGGCCACCTCGTTCACCGCCAGCGGTATTTCGGGCGCCACAGTCATGCGACCAATGACCACACCCAGTACCAGGATGGCCGCAATGCCCGCCGCCATGCGCCACACACGGGCGCGGTCGCCATTGCGCTGGGGCATGGTCACGACCGCACGCTTTTCGCGCCGTGCCTCGTCGATGGCCTGCCACATCCGCTCACGGGGCACTTCGGGCGTGGCCTCGGCCTCGCGCAAAAGTTCATCCCACTGGCTGTCATTGTTGTCGCTCATGTGCCTATTCCATTTCCATACTCAGGTTGGGCCCACTCAGGATGTCGCGCAGTTTCTGCCGCGCCCGCGAAAGCCGGGCCTTGGCCGTGCCCACGGGGGTGTCCATGGCCGACGCGATTTCCTGGTGTGTGAAGCCTTCCATATCGTGCATCACGAACACCATCCGGTGGCTGTCATCGAGGCCGTTGATGGCTCGGTCGAGGGTGCGGCGAAGGTCCGGATCCTCCGCTTTCCCTGCGCCCGAAACAGCAGTCATGTCGTCCCGCAGCGATTCCACATTCTGCAACCGCTTGCGCTTCTGCAGGGCCGTCAGAATCACCGACGAGGCCACCCGGTGCAACCAACCTCCAAAGGCGCTTTCGCCCCGGAAGTCGGTCAGCCTGTCGAAAGCCCGGATGAACGTGTCCTGGGTCAGGTCCTCGGCCTGGGTCATGTCGCCGGTCATGCGGTAGGCCAAACGAAACACACGTTCAACGTGGGCTTCATACAGCTGCCGTTCAGCGGCGGCGTCTCCAGCGAGGATGCGCCTGATCAGGGTGCGTTCGTCCAAAATTTCTCCAGCCTGTGAACTCGGTCATGCATGTCCGACACCACTATGACAGGGGAAATGGCGGTAGGGTTGCATCGGGAGGGGCTTTTTTTGGTGGGGAGACAAGAACCGGCCGTCAGGCCTCGCCTTTTAGGGTCAACAAACCGAACTGCTGTTGGAGCAAAGTGGTGAGCTCCTTCAATTCAAAAGGCTTCTTGAGGAATCCGGTTCGGGGTTCACCTTCAAGCGACCGCAGTGCTTCCCGCTGTCCGTAGCCGCTCATCAGAATGACCGGCACTTGTTTGTCCTCACGGCGGATCAGGTGAAAGGCTTCAACGCCGGTCAACCTCGGCATGGAGTAGTCCATGACGATGGCAGTCAATTGGCCCTGGTGGGCGTGGGCCTGCTTGACCGCCTCTGCCCCATCAATAGCCTGAACGATTGCAAAGCCTCGTCGCTTCAGGTAGGCGGAGGTGAGGTCACGCACTTCCTTTTCGTCGTCGACGACCAGAATGGTGCCCGAGCCCCGCAATCCCTGCCCTCGGGCGGCGTTGATTTTCTGCAGATCAGGGTTCGCACAGGCCGGGAAATACACCGAAACTTCAGTACCCTTTCCCAACGTTGATTCCAGGGTGAGCGCGCCATTGTGGTGACTCACAATTCCCAGTACAGCCGCCAGCCCCAAGCCACGTCCCGCACCCTTGGAGGTGAAGAAAGGGTCAAAGATGCGTTTTTGTGTTTCGGCAACCATGCCGCAACCGGTGTCCCGGACCCGTAAGCGCACATACTCGCCAGCCGCGGGCTTGTCGCCCAGAACCTGTTTCACCAGACCGGTTTCTGGAATTTGGCAACGCTGCATATCCACCCTGACGGAGTCGTTGCCGTCGGTAAGGGCCTCTGCCGCATTGCGCGCCAGATTGAGCAGGATCTGGGTCAACTGTGCTTCGTTGCCGACGATCCAAAGGGGTTCTGAACCCATCTCGAATTCGAAGTGGGCCCGCTTGGGAATGGCTGTCGCCAAGAGCGTTTTCATCTCGACAAAAACGGCGACCAGATCCATCGGTTCGCGTTCGATGTGGGCCTCACCGGCATAGGCCAACAGGTTGTTGGTCAACTTGGCGGCCCGCACGGCGCAACCCTCGATGGCCGCCAGGGAATCTTTGGCCTCGGTCTTTTCGGTCAGGATTTCCCGCGCCAATTGGGCATTGCCCAAAATGCTCGTCAGCAGGTTGTTGAAGTCGTGGGCAATGCCGCCGGCCATGACGCCCAGGCTTTCGAGTTTCTGCGACTGCTGCAACGACGACTCGAAGGCCCGCCGCTCGGTCACGTCCTGCACCATGACAAGAATTTCGTCATCGCCACACTGGCCGAACCGGAATTCGAGCTGCTGGGTTTGGCTATTATTTTCCACGGCCAGGGGGCCAAATTCTTCCACCACCCGGCCACTGATCCGATTCAGCGCATCTTCGACATCGGTCTGGAATTCCGCCGGCAGAAGCTGGCTCAATACCTGCCCCTTGCTCGACGACAAATCCACTTGGTCGAGATCCGTCCGGCCCGAATAGACATCCTGCACGACACCTTCATAGTCCACCAGGATCAGGGCATCGGGCACCGCCTGGATCAGGGCGTGATTGCGGGCCTCGGCGGCGCGCAGTCGCCTCTCCACTGCGGCACGTTGGGAGATGTCTTCGGCCAAGCGGAGGTTGGCAAATTCGAGTTCTCCGGTACGCTGCTGCACGCGGTCTTCCAACTCGCGATTAGCCGTTTCAAGAGACAGGGAAAGGTCTTCATAACCTCTTCTCAATCGTCGGTTTTCCCACAGGATTATTTGGTGGACCCTGTAGATATAGCCAGCCATGAGCAGAGTGGTGATCACCAGCATGATTTCCCGGGTACTCCGCATTTCCTGATCAGCCAGACCCGTCTGGTGCATAAAAACATGAGCCAACGGCAGGATGAACACGTAGACCAACAGCGGCGTGCCGCCCATGGGGCCGGCCATCGTCACTTGGTGGGGCCGGGCCGCCGGCGTGCGGTTGTGGGGTTGGCGGCTGACCATTGCTCCGGCCACCAAAATTATGCATGGCACGTACCATATCAGGTATAGCGGTTGGCCTTCTTCCAGGAGTCCGATGGGCTGGAAAGTTGCGATCACATCGATGGAGTCGGTCGCGACCCAGATGGCAAAAGCCGCCCCCAGCCAGCTGTAAACCCGTTTCCAGTAGTCACTTCGACTGGACTTGTATCGCCCGTAAAGCCGGACCACGACATAGACGTCAAAAATGACGGTCCCAATTATGGCGGGTACCCAACTGTCGTAGGTCACCGGCCGCATCAACATCGGGATGAGCGTGAAGTAGACAAAGATCGCCAAGAGCAGAAGGATGCCACCACCGGTGGTGTAACGCCGCAGGCGATCCTGGAATTTTGTCGGTTCAGGGCCGCCCGGATCCAACTCCAGCCCGATCAGCAGGCCAACGTAAAGCAGCATGAAGAAGAAATCAGAGACCAGGTCGATGGGCAGACCGACGTCGTAAAACAGGCCCCAAGCCAGACGCCCGAAAAACCAGCACCCGAAGCCGATGGCCCAGGCCCTCCAGAAACCGCGCTCCCGATTTGAGGCCGCGGGCGGACGACGAAAACCGATGGCAATAGCGACCAACGCGATGAGGGGCAGATCTCCCCAGAGGTATATGTAGTCAGCGCGCGCTTCAACGCTTTTCATGGGAACAAAATAGAGGACGAGCGTGACAAGGGTCACCACTGCGGCGAACCAAACCTGGGGGTCTCGGATGGGGCTGACGGTATCGGCCTGTTCCTGTTGCATTCCGTTCAATCTTTGGCGAGACGTTTCGAGGTCGGCATGCCCCAATATCAATGAATTGGCGGAGTCATAATATCACATTTTCGAAAAATTCGTGTCAATGCAGCGAGAAACTTTGGCAAAATGAAAGATGCCCAGTGTAAGTGGTTAATTTGTAACGACATATTAAGGGGCAAATTTCGTCCCTTATCTCTATTATCGCGTCCGTGGCTTCCGCGGCGTTTTCGTTCGGGGCGGTGGTGTAGTCTTTACGGGCGTGCGGTCCATGGGGGTCGTGCGTGGTGGTGGGCTCTGAACCACGACAGGATCACGGGGCACCGGTATACCGCAGCTTGGTGGTGACGGCACCGCGACGATGATCACCTCTGGTTCGTGGTAACAATCGCCATAATAACCGCTTGCGCACCCGCCGAGTGTCACGACGGCGGCCAATAGACCCAAACCCATCAACAGCGTGATCAAATTCCTCATGACGACAACTCCCCTCTTAGAGATTGTGACCTGTGGATTTCAATAACTGCAAGCTGCGTACCAAGGCCCCAGGCTGGCTGGATTGGCTCAAACAGGGGTGAAAGCCTGATTTGGGCTGCAATCCTCTGTGGAACCTCGCTCACAATCTCCTCTTTTGAGGACATAAGCCTGGCCCGGTGTCCGTTAAAAAGGTGCAAATTTCCCCCTTTACTTGCCCGGTTTTTTGCTTATTTTTGTAGAGACAAAAAGATTTAGCTAGCAGAAAACCCCGCCCGCTGCAACCGGTTGGGAAAGAGGCAAAAATGCCCGGCGAACTCAAAGTCAGCGCCAGTCTCGAGGATTACCTCGAAGCCATCTACCATGTGGTGGAGGCCAAGGGTGCCGCTCGCGCCAAAGACAT
>DAOVTU010000113.1 GCA_030632925.1 Candidatus Krumholzibacteriia bacterium
CGAACAATGGAAAATTGCGCACCCAGGCCAAAGCCCAGCTGCCTTCGGGAATCCATTCGGCCAGACGGGCGATTTCCAGGCGCACGGCGCCAAGGGCTTCGACCACCATGCTCCACTTGCCGGCCACAAACAGCATCAGGTCGCCGTCCTGGCCACCGGCCCGCTTGATCAGTTCCTTTTGGAAATCGTTACTGAGGAACTTGGCGATACCGGTGTCCAGCCCCTCGCCCACGACCTTGGCCCGGGCCAGTCCGAATGCGCCCCTGGTCTTGGCCAATTCTTCCAGTGCATCGACCTGCTTGCGGCTCCAGCTCGCCAATCCATTGGCGTTCAGGCAGCGTACGGTGCCGCCCTCGGCCAACGCTTTTTCAAAGACCGCAAACCCGCAACCATCCACCACATCGTCCATGGTGTGGATCGGGCAGCCAAAGCGCAGATCAGGCTTGTCCGAGCCGTACAGGTTCATCGCGTCGTCATAGGAAATACGCGGAAACGGTGTCTGGATATCAATGCCCGCCGCCTCGGCAAAAATGCGCGTCACCATTTCCTCGACCACGGAGTAGATCTCGTTCTCTGTCACAAAGCTCATTTCCAGATCAATCTGGGTATGCTCCGGTTGCCGATCGCTGCGCAGGTCTTCGTCCCGCAGGCAACGCGCCAACTGGAAGTAGCGATCCACGCCACTGGCCATCAGGATCTGTTTGTACAATTGCGGCGACTGCGGCAGGGCATAAAACTGCCCGTGATGGATGCGACTGGGCACCACATAATCCCGCGCGCCTTCGGGCGTCGTCTTGATCAGCAGCGGTGTTTCCACTTCCAGGAAATCCTGGCCCGAGAGATAGTCCCGCGCCGCCATGCCCGCCCGGTGCCTCACCTGCAGGTTCTTGGCCATAATCGGGTGACGCAAGTGGATGTACCGGTGCTTCAACCGCAACTCTTCACTGGCATCCCAGGCCTGGTCCACCTGAAATGGCAGCGGCGCGCAGGTGTTGAGAATTTCCACCTCGCGGGCCACGATCTCGATCGACCCGGTGGCCATATCGGGATTCACCATGTCGTCCGGACGTTTGCGCACGGTTCCGGATACGCCAAGCACGGACTCCAACTTGAAGCTCTTGGACAATTCCAGCGGCGTGCCGTCTTCGCACACGACCTGCACCAGACCGTAGCGGTCGCGCAGCCCGACAAAGACCACACCACCCAGATCACGGATCCGGGCCGCCCATCCAGCCACTTTCACTTCTTGGCCGACCAGACTTTCGCTGACCGCACCGCAGCGGTGGGTGCGCATGGCACCCGCATCATTATTCGCGTTCACCGTTCAAAACCTCCTGAACCGCGGCCGGGATCTCTGTCTCGGTCGTCGGTTCCTGTATGCCAGTGTCCATATTCCGCATCATCATGGTGCCCGTCGCCAAACCGTCGCCACCGGCGGTGAGCATGATTCGCGCTCGCCGCAGGTTCGCAGATTTGGCCTGGGCCTTGGCCGAGCGTCCGGTCGTATCGACCTCCACCCGACAGAATTCCCGCAATTTGTCCGCCACCAGGAAGCCCGCCTGTTGGGCGTCCACCCCCAGGCAAGCCACGTACACATCAACCGCCGACTGGGGACTGCGCTGCAGATCCACCGGCGTATCATCGAGGTGCAGCAACGTACGCTCCACCCCGATGGAAAACCCGACCGCCGGCGTCGGCGGCCCACCGCACTGCTCGACCAGATAGTCGTATCGCCCGCCGCCACACAGGCTGCTCTGCTTGCGGCCGCTGGTGGCGGTGATTTCAAAGGTCGTGCGGCAGTAATAATCCAGGCCCCTGACCAGGGACGGATCCTGCTCTATATTCACATCCAGGGCCGTCAGCGCCTCGGTCACCACCCGGTGGTGCTCCCGACACGAATCACACAGCGACTCGCTGATGGGTTTGAATCCCTTCAGCAGCGCCTGCACCCCATCGTCCTTGGCATCGTACAACCGCAGGGGGTTGATCTCGATGCGATCCTGCATGGACTCGGGAATGACGGCCAGGTTGTCCTTCAGGAAAACCTTTAAGTCTTCAAGGTAACCCGGCCTGCACTCAGGACATCCAATACTATTGAGCTTCACAGTCAGCCCGGTGGCCCCCACCGCTTCAAACAGCGCCATGGCCGTCCGGATGACCTCGGCGTCCAGCACCGGACTGTCCGAGCCGATGGCCTCGACGCCCACCTGATGGAACTGCCGGTAACGCCCCGCCTGGGGCTTGTCGTACCGGAACATCGGGCCATTATAATAGAACTTCACGGTGCCCGGCTGCCGGTTCAGGCCATTCTGCAAATAGGCCCGCACCACCGAAGCGGTCATTTCCGGACGCAGCGTGACCCTGTCGCCACCCTTGGTCTCGAAGGAGTACATCTCCTTGTCCACGATATCGGTGCCCGCGCCCACTGAGCGTAGGAACAGGCCCGTCGGTTCCATCACCGGCGTGCGGATCTCGCCGTAGCCAAATCGGGTCAAAACTTCGATCCATTTGGCCTCGGCCCAGAGCCAACGCTCCATCTTGCCCAGCATGATGTCCTGGGTGCCGCCAAGGCGTTCGTACTTGTGCTTCATGAAACCCTTTCCCGATCAGCATGCGCACCAAATGCCCGGGGCTTGCCCCGGCTTAACGAGCCGACAATATGGGTCAATCGGTGCCCGAGGGCCAATCTCCCGCTAATCCACCAGCGAAATTCCTGCGCACCAGTTCCCAATCCGGTTCCAACAGCACATTGAAGCCAGCCAAATGCAAACCCGCCAGCCCCCGGCGCAGGTCACGGGCCAACGGCGCTTCCTCATCCGAAGTGTGCCGCCCCAGACCGCTCAAGCCCTCACCACAGCGCAGCCTTGAATGGCGCGAAACCTGCCGCGAAACCAGCAAAACCGCATCTGGAGCAGGATCCACCAGATCCCGCACCGCAAACTGACTGTCAGACAACAGGCCGTCGCTGAAAAAGCGGTCGGCATCCCACTGGCGCACCAGCGCATAGTCGAAAGCCCCCAGCCGCATGGCGTGCAGGACCGGTCCATGATCGTAGGAATCCGGCCCGGCGGCCCACCCCCGTGCCCGACTGCCGGCGGTCGTCTGGCGCAGGGCGCCGGTTGCCACCAGGGAAAGCGAATCGCCCAGGACGGTGCGGCCGGGATGGCTGATCCATGGTTCAGTTGCGTCGCCGGAGGCGATCCGATAGACCAACACCCCACGCGGGCGCAAATTGCGGGGAGCAGAGCGGCGCCCCACCACCAAAGGCAGATAATGCTCCGACGGCGTCGTCAGGGCCAAGCCATCAGGGGCAAAAACGTAGTCCGGGCGGTCCGCCAATTGCTTCTTGAACGCAGCCACCGTGCGCACCACCGACAGGTCCAAGGTGCCTTCGCCGGCATTCGCCAGATAACTGCGCAGAGGTTCGTAAACCTGGGCAACTCGCTCCTGATCACCACAGCTGTCAAAGACCAGCAACGCATGGGCGGGATCCTGCTGGCCGGATCGCGGCCACAGCAACGAACCGGCAGCCAACAGCACCACCAGCGCCGAGGCGCTCAGGGTCAACCAACCCAGACCACGGCGTCCTCCCGAATCAGTTGCAGAATCCGGGCTCGGTGTTGGCGTAATATCACTCAACAGGGTTCTCCGTCCCATTGCGCAGGCTGTCTGCCTTGACCGGTTCCAGATCACCAACGACAACCTGAAATTGGGCCGGGTCCAGCCCAATCAAAGTCAGCCAGGGCGGCAGGTCGGCCTGCCCGGCGACGACGTGCACACCGCGGGCCAAGTCTCCCACCGGCACCGTCACGATGATGCGATCGGCCCGCAGACTGCGCACCGAATCGGCCACACCGCGCACCATCACGTCAACCACCGGCGGCGAAACGCCCACTTCGGGCTGCCCCGCATCCACCAGCGGAATCACCGGAATATTGGCCAAAGTGCGCTCCTCCAGGGTCGCCACCTGGAACCGAACCTGCACATCCTTCGACGCCATTTTCAGATGCTCATGGGGCAACATCAGCGAGGCCGACTCCTGACCGGATTCACGCCGCCGGCCCAGATCCACCGCTTCAGTGCTCACCATGCCGCTCGGAGGAAAAAACCGTTCCGGCCCGGTCACCATGACCGAATCCGGCGCCACCGTCATGGGCGCCAGCATCCCCACCTCAGCCGGCAAGGCGCCACTGGTGCGCACGTGCACCGGCAACATGCGCTGCACCAGATTGTCCAGCTTCACTCGCAAGCGCACCGGCGGCTGAATACCCACCACTTCCAGGTCCGTGAACACGTCGTTGCGGTCCAGTTCATAGCTGAATGACGGCCCGGCAGGCCGATCCGAAACCGTGACCCGCACTTCCCCGATGTAGCGGTTGAAATAGTTGTGCGTCAGCAGGCTCAACTTGCTGCCCTGCACCCGCACCTTCACCTCGGCCGGGATCTCGCTGCCACCGGCGGTCAACCCTTCGGCGACACCGGTCAGGCGCAAAGGCAGGCTCGTGGTCTGCTCAACCGTCGAAGTCGAGGCCACCTGCACCCAGATGATCACCGAAACCACAAAGCAACTGATCTTCAGTCCAATCCGGCTCATGGTTCCCGCACCGCCTCAGGCAAACGCAATTCCTGTCCCACGTTGATGGCCCCCGATTGCAAATTATTATTGCGACTGATTTCCGTCACCGTCGTGCCGTGCCGCCGGGCCAGCCCCCAAAGGCTGTCTCCCCGCCGCACTTCGTATTTTCCGGTCCAGGAACCCGCTTCACCCGAAGCCAATTGTTGCAGCGCTGGCTGGTCCTGCCGCCAGGCCACCACTCCCTGCACCACGGCCGCAGCCAAATCCCGGCGCCCGTTGCGATCCCGCAAAACCTTCATGTCATCCCGGTTCGACATGTAGGCAACCTCGACCAGGGCCGAAGGCATCGCCAGGCTGTTGAGCACGTGAAAGCCGGCCTGTTTGACCCGACGCCCCTTGACCACGCCACTGGCCTTGCCCGCATCCAGGATGTGGTGCGAAAGCTGGGCCGACTCCTTCAACACCTGTGTCATTTTCAAATCCATCAGGATGTCCATGACCAGTTCGTCATGGGTGGCGGTCGGGTCAAGCCCCACCAGTTGGGCCGCATTTTCCTTGTCCGCCAGCTCTTTGGCTTCGCGGTCGGTCGCCCCCTGCAGCGACAGGAAATACACTTCCATCCCATCGATATCGGAATTGGAATGGGTATTGCAGTGCACCGAAAGGAACAGGTCCCCTTCTTTGCGCTTGGCGAAGTCCACCCGCTCCCACAACTCCAGGCCGTAGTCCCCGCTTCTGGTCAGATGGGCCCGGTAGCCTGGCAGGGCATTGATCAACCGTGCCATTTCCCGCGCGATGTCCAGCACGATGGTCTTTTCGTTCACTCTCTGCCGCACGGCGCCAGGATCCATGCCCCCGTGCCCGGCGTCGACGATGACCACGAAGGGCCGCGCCGCCGGCTTGATTTCCACTTCAGGAACCACGGTTTCCGCTGATCCCGGTCGCAACACATCGACCACGATGCGTTCATGGCGCTCGCCGATCGCAGGCAAGCTGAAGCTGCGGAATTCCGCCCCCTCGGCCAGGTCGATCACCACCTGGGTCCGCCTCGAATCCGTATTGAGCCGGATGCCCTGCACCAGGCCGTCGCTCACTTCAACCGGTGTGGCGGTGCCGACAGCGGCCCCGCTGACATTGATGGCAATGCGGTCGGGATTGCGGACCCGCCGGACCTCGAACGAACCGCCGGCACTCATGTCCAATACGACGCGGGTGTGGCCCGGTGCGGTGAAATACCGAACCTCCACCACTTCACGCAGACCACCAGTCGCCTGTGCTCCGGACGGAGCCAGGCCCAATATCATTCCGACCAACAAAAAAACCGCGGTGGAACGTCCCGTTCCGCCCCGGATATGCCCTTTGCCCAGTTTCTGGAACATCGCCATGGAATCCGCGCTCCTTCATGCAACCAGGGCGTATACTGGAGTGGTCCCCAGCCTCGCACGGCCACCCGACTCCTTTCGGGTTCCCGAACATGCCCTTCCAGGTTCAAAATACCACAGTATTCGCAGAATAGCCAAGGACTTTGGCCACCACTGAAACAAGAAAACCGCCCACAAGAGGCGGTTTTACGAGATTCTGAAGACGGTGATCAACGCCTGGCGGCGTAAGAGTCCAAAATGTAGGTCAGGGGGTTCACTGGACGACCGCCAATGCGGATCTCATAGTGCAGATGCGGCGCCGAACTGCGACCGGTATTGCCAGACTTGGCGATGACCATTCCGCGCGTGACTTCATCGCCTTTTTTAACCAGCGGCTCACTCAAATGGGCATAAACAGTCATCACGCCATTGCCGTGATCCACCTTGACCACACGACCAAAGCCCCGCTGCTGCTGAACCGCCGCCACGACGCCGTCACCGGTAACGCGCACCTCGGTGCCCATGGGAACGGAAAAATCCAGCCCCCGATGAAAGGTCTGTTTGGCCGTGAAAGGGTCTTTGCGGAAGCCGAAGCGGCTGCTCATCCAGCCCGTATCGGTAGGCCGAATCGAAGGGATATGGGCCCGCACAACGTCGCGGGAAGACAGCGTATCGATCATGGCCAGGTAGCCCTGACGCTGGATCTTCGCTTGGCGCAGCATCTGGTCCAACTGCTCACCCATGTCACCAGCGGCCGTGCCGGGCATCAGGCCCGAAACTTCCACATCGGCATATTCCAAATGTTGCCGCCCACCCACGCCGGCAGCAAAAGTCTCTTCATCCATGGCCGGCAGGTTGATGGCCGTCGCCATGACGTTCTGCACTTCGTAAACCTGCTCGATCTCGCCCCGCAGGTTGTCGACCTGGCCCTCAAGCCCGGTGATGGAACTCTGCAAAACCAGATTTTCCTGCTGATACCGCGAACCGCCAGGCAACCAGCTGTTGCCCGTCTTGATGCCAACGCCATACAGCGCCGCCACTCCACCCAATACCACGACACACATCACGCTGCTGACAATGAGCCAACGCGGCAGACGGAACTGGCGACTGGAGCCGTGATCCTCTGGCATGTACAGGAAGGTGTAGTTTTTTTTCAATTTCATGGTCCGCATTTCCGCTTCGGTTCTGCTGCAACTGGCGACAAAACTGCCCCCATATCCCAGCCAACAAAGTCGGCCACAGGGGGCAAAATCACGCGCTCGCCGGCGGAAAACATGCCCCTTTGCCCGATGAATGTCAATCCGGATCCCCAAACAGCCTATTAGGAGCTGTTTGAGGCCTCAACGGGAACAATGAGCAATTACCAGGCCATCCTGGAAACCATCCGACCAGACCTCGGGCTCAATGGACACAAGAAAACGCCCACGATCCTGATCGTGGGCGCTCAAAACCGAAGCCAAAACGGCCCAGCTCCTAGTAATAATCAAACAACAGCACGCGTCCCTTGGAGGACCGCAGCTTCGCCAAAGCCTTTTCCTTGATCTGCCGGATGCGCTCGCGGGTCAATCCCATGCGCTGTCCGATGACCTGCAGGGTGTGGGCTTCCTCGAAGCTCAAACCAAAATACAGGACGATGATCTCGGCCTCGCGGTCTGATAAAACATCCAGGCACTTGCGCACATCTTCGCGCAAGCCACGTTGCAGCACCGAAAAATCTGGCGATTCCTGGTTCTCATCGGCCAGCACCTCAGTCAACGGCCGATCGCTGCCGGCAGCGCCAGCATCTTCGAGGGCCAACTCGGTGCGGTCGCTGCGCAGGGCATGAATCACGTCGGCCCGATCAAGGTCCAACCGCTCGGCGATCTGACCCGGACTGGGATTGGGATTGCCCTCGTTCTGCAGAATCGAACGGGTGCGGTTGATCTTGATCAACAGCGCGGTCTGGTTCTGCGGCAAGCGGATGGTGCGGGATTTGTCCAGC
>DAOVTU010000133.1 GCA_030632925.1 Candidatus Krumholzibacteriia bacterium
CCAGGCCGATTCCTACATGGCCAAGCCCTACGATCTCGAAGCCCTCACCACCGAAGTGAAACGTCTGCTGTCGGTGGCCAAAGCTCCCGCCTGAGTGCCCCCTGCTCTCAGGCGATATCAGGCAATCCAGTTGCGCACCGGATCCAGCCAGAATTTCGCCTCGAACCAGAAGCCCAGCAAGCATTCCGGAGGCACCCGGCGGTGACCTGCCACCATGACGGCCGCCTCGGTGGCCTGTCCGCAGTTGACAGCGTAGTGCACGGCCGCCGGCAGGCATGAGTCTGGAACAACTGGTGCCGGGTGCCAGTCAGGTGAAATTTCACCCGTGGCCACAGCCGCCGCCCGGGTCTGCAACCGGAGAATGCCTTCGGTAGCCAGGCCCTGATCGACCAGCTTCTGACAAGACCACCAGCACTTGGTATCGGCGCCCTGCAAAAATTCCGAACGCGCGCCCAGAAAAACCCAGGCCGCCTCGTCGATGACGACAGGTTCGTCGCCCTGCTCAGTCGCCTCAGGAGCCGACGGCACCCTACCCTGTTGCACCGCCACCAACCCTTCGAGGTACAGCGGGCGAGTATCCCTCTCTTCGGTACCGGAGGCTGGCCAGCGGCTCAGCACACCGGCCACATCCTGAAAATTGCGCTCCGCCAGTTGATGGCAGGCCAGCAAATAATAGTAGACGGGCTCGGCCGTCCACTCATCCACCAGCGTATTCAGGCGCCGGCCACAGGCCGCCGGCTGGTCGGTCAGAAATTCGGCCGCCGCCAGCAACAATTCGGCCCGGGCAAAGTTGCGCACCAGATCCGGCCACTCGCCCAGCACATCGCGCACCGAGGCGGCCCGTCCGGTCATCAGGGCCAATACGCCGCGCAGGTAGGCTGCAAAAAGTTCTTCGTGGGTGCTGGCCGGCTTGGCATCCTGCAGTTTTTCATCGGCCTGGCGCAAAAACTCTGCCGCCTCGTGCAGGCGCCCCTCCTCGGCCAGGATCAAGCCCTTCAGATCCACCGCCGTGCGGTACGATTCATTGAGAGCCAGAGCCGCCTCGACCTCAGCCAGGGCCTTGGCATTTTGCCCCACCTGAAACAGGGCCGCCGCATGGCGAGTGCGGTAATCCGGATAACGGGGACGACGTTCGACCAAGTCGGCAAATCGCTCGAGACCATCTTCCCACTTGCCGGCCCGACAAAGAGCCACCGCCGAAGCGACCTCTTCCTTTTCGGACTGTCCACTGAGACTGCGCTCCAACAAAGCCATCAGGTCATCGGGAATATTCGTCGCCTTGAAAGGGCCCTTGTCGGCCAGACCGTTGATCAGCCAATGGTCCACGCGGCGCCCCGACTCCACCAGGTTGTTCAAACTTTCGGACGCTTCACGAGTGCGGTCGAGGGCTTGCAAGGCGACCGCTTCGAGCAGGCGCGCTTCGGCATAGTCGCCGTTCAATCGCAAGGCTGAGCGTCCCTCAATCAGGGCAGTTTCCCAATCGCCGGTCAGGCCGTGGGCCGCGCCCAGCAGGCAGTGCAAATCCGGATACTGGTCCCAGAGTTTGGTGGCTTCGGCAAAGTAGGTGATGGAGCGGGATTTTTCTTCGGTCCGCAAAAGACGGCGGCCCTCCCTCAGGAGAGCCTGCCGAAAATGGAAACTGGCCAGGGAACCCGACGGCGTGTCGGATTTCCCCAGCGCAGCAATTCTCAGGGAATCCACGGCTTCGGCGTAGCGGCCCTCTTCAAGATGAGCCACCCCCTCGGCGTAGGCCTTGCTTCGCCCACTTCCCAGGAAACGTCCTAGCAATGACATCTCAATCCATGTACTTCCGCGTATAAGCCGGTGCACTGATATCGTCGCCAGGGTTTTCCGGCCCGATACCCGAGGCGACCGAACGGGTCACCGGAGGCGGCGCAGGCTGTGCCGTCGGCACTTCGACCTCACCCAAAGGCCGCACCGCCACTCGCGTCAGAAACTTGCTGCCCGAGCTCGGCGTCGCATCCGTATCCGGTCCGCCACCACTGGCGGCCATGCGCTTCAGAAAGCCTTCGTCGGTGTGCGCCGCAGCCGCCGGTTCAGACCGAACGGATTGGGGTTGGGGCGGCAAGACCACCTGCTCAGCCAACGGCGCGGGCTGGGGAACCGGCTCAGAGCGAGGAGATTCAAACACCTCTGGCGGGGTCAACTCCGCCGCTGGCGACTCAACAACCGGCTCCGCATCTTGTTCAACAACTTGTTCGGAAATCGGCTCCACGAAAATCTCCGCCGTCGGCAGATCCGTTTCGACCGCCACTTCAGGCAGTTCGACTTCCGGAGTATTTTCGACGTCGGCAGTGTCCAATTCTTCCAGTTCGTCCAGCTCTTCCTGTTCTTCCAGCTCAGACGACCCACCCGTCACTTCCAGCACTTCATCCATCAGTGTATCCGGGTCTTCAATCAACGCCGAAGTGAACGACCCCTTGGCCTCCCGACCATCGGTGTCAAAACCCGTTGCGATGACGGTCACCTGCAGGGTGTCGGCCATGGTTTCGTCGTTGCCGTAACCAAAGATGACGTGGGCTTCGGGGCCCGCCGCTTCCTGGATGTACTGCATGGCTGCAGCCGTATCCTGCAAGCCGACTTCGCGACCCAGGACATTGACCAGCACAGCCTTGCTGCCGGCAATATTGATGTTCTCCAACAGGGGAGAATTGATGGCGGCCTTGGCGGCTTCAACGGCGCGGTTATCACCTTCGGCCCGTCCCGTGCCCATCATCGCCTCGCCCATACCCTTCATCACCGAACGCACGTCGGCAAAATCCAGGTTAACATGGTCGTGACGGGAAATGATTTCGTAGATGCCCCGCGTAGCGTCGTACAGCACGTTGTCGGCAATGCGGAACGCCTCTTCCATGGAGGTGCTCGGCGGTACGATTTCCAGCAGTCGCTGGTTGGGGATGATGATCAGGGTATCGACGGACTCGCGCAAACGCTCGATGCCCTCGAGGGCCTGCTTCATGCGCACCGCCCCTTCGAACATGAAGGGTTTGGTGACGATGCCCACCGTCAAGGCGCCCTGGTTGCGGGCAATATCCGCAATAACCGGAGCGGCACCAGTACCGGTGCCGCCACCCATACCTGCGGTGACAAAGACCATGTCGGCACCCGCCAAAGAGGCCGCGATGGTTTCGCGGTCTTCTTCGGCCGCGGCACAACCACGGCTGGGGTCACCACCGGAACCAAGCCCTTTGGTGAGCTGGGCTCCGATTTGCATCGCCTGATGAGCAGGGGAATCCTTGAGAGCTTGCAGGTCGGTGTTGATCGCCAGGAACTGGACCCCGGACAACCCCGCGTCGATCATGCGACCTACCGCGTTGCCGCCGGCTCCGCCGACTCCCGTCACCTTAATATCGGCCAATCGTTCGATTTCTTCGGCGTATTCAAACATCATGCACCCGCCTCCTCCTTGAGTGGGCCGCCCCACTCCGACCGGGATTTCGCCTCCGAACCCTGCAAAATCCATTTGCCAGGTCCAGTCCCGTTCAGAGCGTTAAAAAATGCGTCTCTTGCTTAACTAGCACAACTTTAACATCGAGCCAAGGGTTATTTTCGATATGGCACGATTTTCTCGTTCCGGACGGCCTATCCCTCGGCTTCCAGCTCGACTTCGGGCTTGCGACTGAACATGCCCCGCAGCTTACCGAGCAAGCCGCCACCTCCACCACCGGTCTCGTTTTCCACGCCTTCCTGGAAATCCCCCGCCGCCCACAGACTCAATCCCAGCACCGTAGCCCACTGGCCAGATGGCAACTGGTCGGCTCCCTTGAGCCGCTCCGGCAGATGACGCCGGGTCACTGGCAGGTCAAAGACTTCTTCACAGAGCTGGCGGGTGCCCCGGCATCGGCTGCCCCCACCGGTGAGCACCACGCCGCCGCCCAGATTGGCCAACTCGCGCAGGTCACCAAAATCATTTTTCACGTAGGTGAAAATCTCCTCGACCCGCGGCTCCAGAATCGCGGCCACCAGACCGGGGGTTTCCTCGGGGGCTTCCTGATCAAAGAGCACGTCGATGGAAACCTCGGGCACCAGGGCCCGCAGCACCACGCCACGTTTGAGCTTCACGTCTTCGGCCGATTCCAGAGGAATGCGCAAACCGTGGGACAGATCACTGCTGAGGTAATTGCCACCGAGGGGCACCATGCCATTGGCCACGATCGAACCCTTGCGGTACACCGCCCAACTGGTCGTCAGTCCACCGATGTCCACCAGCATGACACCCTTTTCCCGGTCGTCGGCGTTGAGCAACGCCTCGGCAGTGGCCAGGATGTCGACCTCTTCACCGAGAGGCTTGTACTTGGCCGTCTCGATGGCATTCTCAATGTTGTGCAAAACGCTGCGCGAACCGGTGATCAGATGAGCCTGCATTTCCAACTGGCTGCCCACCCGTCCCATGGGGTCGACGACCCCACGCACGCGGTCCACCGAATATTCCACCGGCGTCACGGTCAGGATTTTGTGGTCAAAGGGAATGGCCATGCTGCGGGCCCGATTGCGCACCTCTTCGATGTCGCCTTCACGAATAGGCCGTGGCCCGGGGCCGATGGGCACCTGGGCGGTGGCGCGCACGCTGCGCAGGTGGGTGCCGCTGATGTTGTAGGTGAATCCGGTCACATAGATGTCCGAGTCCTGTTCAAGGGCCCGGATGGTCTTGGCGATGCAACGACTGCCCGCCGACAGGTCAACAAAATCGCCGTCCTGGAAACCTTCGGCTTCCTGCACGGCGTGGCCAACGATCTCCAGATCGCCATTGGCAAATACTTCAGTGACCAGGGCCCGAAAGCTCGTGGTGCCAAAATCGCAAGCGACAATCAGTCTTCCCTGACTCATGTCGGCTCCTTCTCTATAATTTTGTTTCCAGATCTAGTCGTTCTCACGCACCGTGATTCGGTTCTCGAAACGCAGATCGTAATCCACTCCCGGTTCCATATGGTCACGGGCCATCATGTAACGTTTCAGGCGGGGGCCAAAATCCTCTCGGCCCAGCAGCACTGTGCCCTGCCTGTTTTGCAGGACGATAGCGAATCCCTCTGGCCGGGCAACAACAAAATCCACGGGGTTGGCCGCCTCAAGCCCCGCATCCTCCATGGAAGAAATCAGTTCCATCAATTGTCCCGATTGTTCTGCGGGCAGGCGCAACACGGCCTCTTCGCCCTCGCGGACGGGAGGCAATCCGACCAACACCGGCAAACCGGGCAAAACCAGCTCGGTCGGAAAATCCAGCACGCGCCCTTCTTTGGTCAGCACCAGACGATCGCGCAACCGGCCGTCAACCTTCACCGCTTCGACCATCAACACCGGCGTCCATTCGCGAAAATCGACCTCGATACTGTTGGGCAGGCGGCGCAAAACCCGCAGGTCCCGAATCCAGGGCAATTGGTTGATGCGCTCGGCCACTTCATCGGTACTCAGGGTCCAGATATTGCGTCCCAGGAATTCATTGAACACACCTTCGAGTTCCGCTTCGCTGGTGAAGCGGTAGGCGCCCGACTCGATGCGGGTCACGGCAAAAAACGAAGAAGTCAGGGTCCACCAAGCGGCGGTTGCCAGGACCAGCAGGGTCAACACTCCAGAACCCGCCCGCACCAGCACCGCCCGGCGCGAACGCTGGGGCCCACGCCGCACAGCAAAGCCGCCTTGTGACGACCGCCCCCCTCCCACGGCCAGATTGATGACTCCGCCCAGCATCAGGAGCCTTTCCGTTGGTCCAGATGGGAACAAATATCCGTGACTTGCCGGCCAATGTCGCCAGCTCCCAAAGTCAGCACCAGACTGCCGGCGTACACCTCGTCATCCAGCCATTTTTTGATATCATCGTGGCCACCGAGCAGGGTGATCCGGTCCAGACCTTTTTCCCGCAAGTGGTCGGCGATCAGGCCGCTGTCCACACCTTCGGGTTGGTTCTCGCTCGCGGCATAAACCGGCAGCAATCCCACCGCGTCAGCCGCCACGAGCGCGTCGGCAAACTCGGCCGCAAATTGTTGGGTGCGAGAATAACGGTGGGGCTGGAACAGCACCTTCACCGGGCGGTCAAAACTGCGGGCCACTTCCATGATGGCCGACACTTCCGTCGGATGGTGTCCATAGTCATCGACCACCACCACGCCGCCGTGTTCGCCGTGTTCTTCGCAGCGCCGGCCCACGCCCTGGGTGGCGGCCAGGCCCGCGGCGATGTCGGCAAAAGGCACGCCCAGTTCAAGGGCCACCGCCACAGCCGCCAAGGCGTTCTGCAGGTTGTGCCGCCCACGCAAAATCATGCGGATCGGGCCCAGTTCCCGGTCGCCATGCCAAATCACGGCCTCCTGGCCAAAATCGCCGTTCATGATCGTACCGGGATCGGCCCGCACTTCGGCCTCGGCGCTCAGCCCGTAGGTGATCACCTTGCGGTCCAGATGTGGCAGCAACGCGCGCACTTCCGGATCGTCCACGCACATGACACAGGCTCCGTAGAAAGGAACCCGCTGGACGAATTCGGCAAAAGCACTGCGCAAGGCGTCCATGTCCGGATAAAAATCGATGTGCTCATAGTCGATATTTGTCACGACGGCAATAGTTGGGGTCAGGTGCAGGAAGGTGCCGTCCGATTCATCTGCTTCGGCCACGAGATAGTCGCCGCCGCCCAGCACCGCGTTGGTGCCCATGGCCTTGATGCGCCCGCCCACGATAACCGTCGGGTCCAGGCCGCCTTTTTCCAGCACCGCCGCCACCAGACTGGTGGTCGTGGTCTTGCCGTGGCTGCCCGCCACGGTGATACCCTGTTTGAGGCGCATCAATTCGGCCAGCATCTCGGCCCGCCGGATCACCGGCACGCCCAGGGTACGCGCTGCGGTGACCTCGCTGTTGGCTTCGGTCACTGCCGAAGAGCGCACCACCACATCGGCCCCGTTGATATTTTCCGGTGCGTGCCCGCTGTAGAACGTGGCGCCCAGTTTTTGCAACCGGTCGGTCACCGCCGAGCTGTGCAGATCGCTGCCGCTGACGGTAAAGCCCAGGTTCAGCAGCACTTCGGCGATGCCGCTCATGCCGATGCCGCCGATGGCCACCAGATGGATATGTCGGGTATTCCGGAACAATTTGAGGTCCCTTTCAAAAACAAGCGGTCGTCAGCACGAATGCGTCAATTAGGATCAGACCAGCGCAGGCCCGCCGGGTGCCCAGCCATCTCCAACAGATCCAGGGCAATGTTCCGTGCGGCTTGCGGCCGGCCCAGATTTCGGGCCGCTTCAGCCATGGTTTGCAAACGTTCAGGTGCCTCCAGCAGCTCATGCAAAAATTTCACGAGCG
>DAOVTU010000098.1 GCA_030632925.1 Candidatus Krumholzibacteriia bacterium
CAATAGTCGCAAGCCTGCGGGCGGCAATGAAAACTCCCGGCAGCAGACACCGCGCCCGGCGGCCAAGCCGGCAGCCCCGTCCAAGCCTTCGCCCATCACCCAGAACCTGACTTTGTCGGCCTGGGATTTGTCGCGCACGCGCAAGGCACAGCCGGACAGCCCGCGCGGACATGTGATGACCTTGCGCACCCACCAGCGCCTGATTGCTTCGTTCGAAAAGGAACGGGCCATTCCCGATCCGGACCGCAGCTTTCTGCAGGTCAAAGAAGATGCCCGCGGTTCGGTGCTGCTGATCCACGGCGTGAGCACTGGCCCCGGCGACCTGCGCGAGTTGGCCAACTTTCTCTTCGACAATGACTACAATGTCTATGTGCTGCGCTTGCCGGATTACGGCACCCCGGGTCACACCATCAGCGAAGTGAGCTGGGAATCAGCTCTGCATCAGGCCCGTCAGTGTTTCCAACTGTTGAGCCGTGGCGCAGGCCGGGTTCACGTGGTGGGCATGGGCTTTGGCGCGACCCTGGCCTTGCATCTGGCCAGCACCGAGAGTGTGTCTTCGTTGGTGCTGTTGTCGCCGGCGATTATGCCCAAGGCTTCGTTGCTGCAGCGGATGCTGGTGCGTTTCAAACTGCACCATCTCAAAGTCGTGCACCAAATGGTGGGCTGGAATGCGGACCTGATGGAGGGCATGGACAAGGCCCGCGGCCACATCGGCCAATTGCGGGTGCCCGTTTATGCCGCCCAATGTGAAGACGACGACCGCGCTTCGCCGAGCAGTCTGCGCTTTTTGCAGCGCAAGTCCAAACACAAGGCGTCGCGGTTCCAGATCTACCCCAAGGGTGGCCATGCGGTTTTAGCAGCCCATGGGACCGATGGTCTGTACAAGGATATCGTGAATTTCTGCGACGGTTGATGGGTTTTTAAACTCAATCGACCTTGAGCTCAACCCCGAGTCTTTTCGCCATGTCCCGCAAGCGGGCCGCGGTGGCCGGCCCGGGGTTTTTGCCATGGGACAACCAAAGGTCCAGCAACGCATCGACCGCTTCAGGCGGGGGCGGAGCATCCAGCAGGTCGGTGACCGTGCGGGTGGTCGCCGTCGTATCGGGCGGCAACAGGCGAGCCAGATCGTCGTCCGTCACCTGGGCACCGAGGCCCAGTTGCCGCGTGGCCAGGGCACCCAGCACGTGCACGTAGTCTTCAAAATTCCGCGCCAGTTTCTCCATCAAATCGATCAGGGCCGGATTGCTTCCGTGCCGACCCCGCCAGTGGTTGGCCGCCGCCTCGTAACAGGCCTGGCCCGCGGCCATATCCCGGCTGTGGGTTTCGGCCGTTGACAGTCCATGAAGCGTGCTGCGACGCCGCAGGCCATCCCCGCGACCAAACAAACCCAGATGCAACAGGCGGTGATCGGCGTTGACCCGGTAATACTCGGCACGTTGGCGCGGCGTGGCCGTCTTGGCCGGCGGGTTGAAGAGGGCACCGCTGCCGAATTGAACGGCCGGATCGCATTCGCCCCGTAAGAAGCGCCCCAGCAAATGGTTCAGGTAGATGTTCACGTCTTCATCGGGGCCCGCTCCGTTGGTGGGAAACATGGACCCGGCCCGGGCGGTGAGCAGGTTCTCGAGCAGGAAAAAGCCAAAGGGCTGGGCGGGTTTAGCCGTTTCGAACAGCGTGCTGTAGCGGGGCGTGGCGGTGGGGCACAATGTGCGGCTCATGATTCGGCGCTCCTTGGTTAGACCCGGGGATTGCAGGGATCGTGCCCGCTGTTGGGCATTTCGGCATCGGTAATTCCTTGCAATACAATGGTTTATAAATTTGATATATGGTCTTTGGGAGGGTGGACAGCCGCAGCCGGACGTTTTCCTGCCAGGGGCCGCAGTTCCGATTTTCAGCCGCCGAGATATTTGCCTTTTGTTTCAGGAATCTCCGCCGATGACAAGGGGGTCTATGCCTGGACCCTGACTGGTCCGGCCACAAGTACGCCAGATTGTGAAATCCTGAAAGGATTCGGGAATGAGCGAGAAAGATCGTTTTGACTGGAGTGACGACACCGACTTCGAGTCCCTTGCCGACGAACCCATTGAGGGATTCGCCGATTTTGATGACATGCACGACTTCGACGACGCGGACGCCGACACTCCGGTGACCGATGCCGACTTGTTGTCGGACAGCGCCGAGCCGTCTGCCGAGGCGGAGCCCGCGCCCGAGCCTTCGCCCGTCGAAGAAAAAGTGGAGCCGATCGTGATCGGCAGCACCCATGGTCGTGGCATTTCCAGCGGAGAGTTGGGCTTATTGTTCACGCTCTCGACTCTGGTGGCCGCCGCAGGTGTGGGCAGTGCAAGTCTGCTGGCCTTCGGTATCAACCCGGCTTCGCTGTGGCAACCCGAGGTGTTCATCACCTGGGAAAACTATTTGAACCTCCAGAACAACCCGCTGAATGTCCTGGCGCTGGTTTGTGTGGGCATTGTCCTGCTGACCATTCTGGGCAGTTGGGCCATCGGCCGGGCGGCTCGTGGTGCATCGGACCGCACCCGCAAGGCCGAGGATATGCTGGAGAAGGTGACGACCCTGCGTCTCGAAGACGAGAGCGACTGGCAGGAGTCGAACTTCAGGGCCTATCCGGCCGCAGTCAGCTTTGTGACTGAAACCCTCGGTGCTTGGCGATTGCAAGCTGCTCGCCAGAAGCATTTTACCGGGCTCGAAGGCGAGCTGCATCGCCTGGAAAAAGCCCTCTCCGACAACTCGCGCACCGACATTGGTTGCAAATTCGACAGCCCCGCCGTGGGCTCGCTGTCCGATGAGATGATCCGTTACTTCGATGAGCGCGCCACGTCGGCCCGCGAGCTGGACGACTTGCGCAACAAGGACCAGGGGGCGAGCGCCGATCTGGTGAAAGCCCTGCAGGACGCCCGTTGCTGGCATCAGGCCTCGGCCCAGAATCTGGGGTTGCAGGGAGCGTCACTGGACCGTTTGGCCGGACGATTCAACGATTTTGCCACCGAAGTTGCTGAGAGCTCGGTGGACCCGGAAGTTGTCGCAATGTTCAAGGAGGTCCGCACTGAGCTGGACCGCCTGCGCACTGCCAGTACTAGTACTCCTGACGTGGCCACTGACCTGGTTGGTCTGGTCGATCAGGGCAGCAAGCTGGCTTTCCAGATCGCCATGGAAGTGGCCCGCCTCGGGCCTCGTGGCGAACGGCTCGGGCCCATGTCCCAGTCTCTGGAAGACCTGACCACCGATTTCCGCAAAGTCTCCGGCCGTATCAGTGCCGACGAGGGACCGGCCCAGATGTGGGCCGACGATCTGGCCGAATTCGGCTCCAAATTGGCTGAACTGGAGGCCAAGGCTCTCAGTTCTGGAAATGACGAGTGGCAGGAACAGGCCCGGCAGTTTGGCCCGGCAGCAGGCCAGTTGGCCCAGAACCTGGCCGACATGGTCCAGAGCCACGCGCCGCAGGCAGCCCGCCTGACGAATCTGGGTATGGACTTCAGCCAGTTCAGTGGTGCGGAATTCGATCCGGACGATCTGGGTGCCGGCAATCCGGACCACGCGCCGTCCGGGATGATCTCCCTGGAGGACCGGACACCGTTTACCCATGATGAGGACCCCCAGAACGAGGGCACCATCCACCAACCGGCCGATGTTGATCCGTTCTCGGTCACGCCGCCGCCCCATGCGGGCAAGAGTCCGCAAGACCCCAGTTTCACCAGCTCGGTGGGTGAACCGGCGGGCGACATTTTTGGCTCGAGTATGGACCACAGCAACCTGCCTTCGTTGGAGCTCGACACGTCCTTCGGCGAGAAGCCGGATCCTTTCGCGGCCGGGACGGCTGAAGTTGCCGAACCGGCGCTTCCCGTGGATGAAGAAAAGGTGTACGATCTGGAGGCCTTCGGTGCCTTGCCGGCCGACTCGGACGATGAAGTTCTCACCAATGAGGACGACGGCGTCTATGAGTTGTCGGATTTTTCGGCCGAGCCAGTCGTCGATGAGGCTGCTGAATCTGTTGCTGAACCTGCAGCAGTGCAGGAAGAAGTCCTGGAGCTGGTCACCTTCGGTGCTGTGCGCCTGGACAGCCCTCAGGGTGACGTGCAGCCGAACGAGCCGGAAGAAGAAGTCTTTGATCTCAACACGTTCGGGGCCGTGCCCCTGAACTGATCCGCGATTGGGCGGCCGTCGCCGGCCCGGTCGCACTGACCGGGGACCGGATATGAACGACAGCCCATTGCCCGCATCATTCCCCGGCCTGTTGGCCGGCCATCTGGCGAAGCTGAACCATCAGCTTCGCCATTTGCGTGCCAACGGTCTGGACTCTGCCGTGGCTGCCGCCGCTGGCCCGTCCCACACCGTAGTCAAACGCCTTCAGGTGGCCGCCGCCCTGTTGTCCGACCCGGATGCCTGTCGCGGGGCCGAGCAGGCCTCGTTGCAACGCCTGGGTTTGGTTCTGGGTGAGTTGCTGTCCGGTTTGAACGAAACACCTGCTCCGGTGCCCGCCTATCTGTTGACCCCTTTGGGCCATCTGGCTGAATATTTGACCGAGGTTTTTGACCGCCTGGATGCCGGAGAAGAGCCGGCCCTGCTCTGCCGCGACGTGCGGTGGGAATCTCTGCTGGCGGTGTTCATCAACGCCGGCACGGTGTTGCAGGGACTGGACGAGGTGGAAGACCGGTTGCTGGCCTGGAGTCGCCGTTACGCCGATAAGGACCTGAGTGCGTCCCAGGAATTGGCCCTGCGGCACCGCTGGGCTCTGCTGCGCGAATTTGGCGACTCGTTGTTCGGTGGCACGGCCCAGGGGCAGAGCCGTGACAACCTCACCGGCCGGCGCGTGATGCTGTTGCTGGACAGCCCTTTCCGGCAGGCCCAGTTGGGCGAACGGTTGCGCGAAGCGGGTTGCCTGGTGGAAACCAGTGGCGACCCCTGCGGCCTGATGGCCCGCGTGGGTGATCCGCTACCCCCGGAGATTCTGCTGTGCGACAATCTGGAGCCGTCGCTGCACTTGACCACGGTGCGGGCCCGGCTGGAAAGCCTGACCGCGGCCGAGCGCCCGCCGCTGGTACTGGTCGCGGCAACCGGTGGGTCACCGGAAAAACTGCGGGACCGGGCAAAACACCTTGGTGCCCAGGGCACCTGGGCCGACCCCTTCCGACCTTCGGATCTGGCTGCTGCCCTCGGTTAACGTCCCTTACGACCCGATTGCGGATTGCAATGCCTCGCCGAATCTTCATGTATCCTGCACCGTATTGCGGGGGCGCGGACTTCCTCATGATTCCCCGTGATAACTAATAACCCTAAAATACCGGCAGGAATTGCCGAATTGAATAGATGAAGTGACTGAGGCATGGGAGTTGCTTTTACCCCAGCGAATCGTGATGTGGCACGCATCGCAACAGCACCCGAGAGGAGTACCCCCAAATGCCTGACTTCAAGGAATCGTCCAAGATCTATATCGGGGGAGAAGATCGTTATGGACAGGTCATGACGTCCGTGGAAGCGGCGGAATACCTGAAGATGCACGTTAAGACAGTTTGTCGTTTGGCCAAAGACGGCAAGATCCCGGCCAAGAAGGTGGGCAGCGAATGGAGATTCCTGCGGACCGTCCTGGACAACTGGTTGGCTGAGGCTCTGGTGTGAGGCCAGTGCCCGCACAGCGAGCACAAAAATGAATTCTCTGCCAGGACGGTTTATTGCCGTCCTGGTTTTGAACAAGGCTTGACCCATGGCAACAAGATTTGAATCCATTGAACTGAATAGCCCGGACCTGTTCGGCGTGCGCCTGAACGGTGCCGTGGGCAGGTCCGACAAGCAGAATCTGCTGGAGTTGGTCGAGAAATGTCTCTCCAACGGCAAGGTTCAGCTGGTCCTGGATTTGTCTGAACTCAGTTCCATTGGCGGTGGCGGGGCCCAGATCCTGGCCGACTTCCAAAAGCAACTGCAGATCGAGGGCGGCGAGGCTGTCGTGGCCGGCGCCGGCGAAACGGTGCGGCAGTTTTTGGCTCCCAAGTTCAAGGGCATGCCTCTGCGCTTTTTCCACACGGTGAAAGACGCGGACAACTATTTCCATGGCGATGACTACGACTTTGAGGCCCTGGCGGCGGCAACGGCCAGCGCTTTGGCTGAGGCCGAGTCATTGTCCGACGAGACCGATGTTGACCCCGACCCCGACAGCGACATCGGAGCCATCGGGTTCATGGATGATGCCGAGGAATTTGTGCCGGACGGGGATGACCTGTTGGCCGATGATCCGGACTTTGACCCTGGTGGTGGTGCCGCCGAAGGCTCCCTGGCCATGAATGAAGTTCTCGAAGAATTCAACGGACCGGCCGAGGACGAAGCGGAAAACGAGGATGCCAACGCGGCTGGGCCCGTTTCCGGTACCCGGCGCAAGGGTCACAAGTACACCTCGTTGCCCGAGGCCGTCGCGGCGCTGGGCAACTGGTCCGAATATGAAGGCCACGAAGAATTCGCCAAGGCCCTGGGCAATCTGTTGTTCAGCCACGGCCTGGCCGATGACTCTCTCTTGCTGACAGTGCAGGACGGGGTCCTGCTGGATTCCAACAACGAGTGGGCCCTGGATGTGGACGGCGACTTTGCCAGCCAGGTCCTGGATATCGGCGCGCCGATGACCATGCTGGATATCCAGATGCAGGATCTGAGCGACCGCGAAAGCAGCCTGCTGGAGCAGACGACACCGGACATTATTCTGCCGATCATGCGGGATGAATGCCTTTCGGCGATTCTGTTTCTGAATCGCGATGGCGCAGACAACGAATATTCGGTGGCCGAACACTTTGCCCTCGAATTGCTGATGCGGGTGCTGGTCGAAAACCAGGGCCGTGTTGGCGCGGGAGCCGAAGAAGCGCGCCGCACCGCCGACATGAGCGGCGGCCTGAATCCGTCTGCACCCTCGGTGGCCGAAGACAATCTGACGCCGCCCCTGGTCGGCAGCAACGATGAGTCCCTCGCCGAGATCCTGCTGGAGTTGGCACTGAACCTGCCCGAGGCCGATGATCGCCCACATTTCTGGCGGCTCTTTGCCCGCCATGTGGGCAAGGTCCTGCCCCTGAAAAATCTGGCTTTCCTGGCACCGCGCATGCATCGGGCCCAGATCATCCTGGGCGACAGTGATCAATGGCGTGGCACCAATCTGGGCGAAAAGAAGCTGCAGCATTTCTTTCGCAGCATGGAGCGCCCGGTCGAAGTGGCTTACCTGCCGACATTCTTCAAGGAAATCAAGCTGGCCCTGACACAGACCGGATCCGAGTGGATCGTCGGCCTGAAGTGGGACCAGGCCTTCCTGGGAACGGTCTTCTTGTCGATGGAAAGCAATTTCCGCCATGAAGATCCGCGCGTAGTGTTGGAGGACATTTTTGCCGAAACGGCCCGCTTGCTGAGCCGCTTCGACGACAGCCACGACAACGCCGATGTGAACATGAACCTGGTGCGCATGTTGATCGCCCAGCGCGAAAAACGCTGCCACGGTTCGGACCAATTGACCCAGGCCATGTGCGATGAATTGCACCGCCTGGCCAACGTCATGGGCTTCCCGCCGGAGCAGGAACGCAACCTGATTTACGGTTGCCTGTTGCGTGACGTCGGGCTGATTGCCCATGAGGACGCACTGATGAGCAGTCCCGAGCACATGGACCCGACCCAGTGGCCCGTGTACCGGCAGCATCCGGCCGAGGGCCTCAAACTTCTGGCAGGCCTGAACCTGCCCCAGACCATTGTCGATGTGGTGCGTTGTCACCACGAACGGTTCAACGGGGAGGGTTTTCCCCTGGGCCTGGCGGGCCGCAAAATTCCTCTGGCCGCACGCGTGGTCACGGTGGTCGAAAACTACGTGGCGATGATCCAGGGCACGGGTGGCCGTTCGCCCATGCCGTGCGAAATGGTGGCGCAGGTGCTGAGCGACAATCTGGGTGATCGTTACGATCCGGATATTGTGAGCCTGTTCCTCAAGTCCAAGGAAGCCGATCTGGAGGATCCGGCGGAGCAGGTGGTCGGTCGCCAGCGGCGGGCCCCGGCGCGGGTCTGATCATCGGGCTGGGACATCCCACCGGGAAACGGGTGGGATGGGACACTGGTGGGACACTCTGGTCGTCGCATCGGATCCGGTAAAAACAGTACAGGACTTTTAAGTCCCTACGTGAAAACGACATGGCCTGAAAGCCATGTCGTTTTTCGTTTTCGGCGGGCCCGCGGTCCCCATATTGCTTTTAGTGGGACACACGACCCGGGGCTGGGAGGATTCGGGCCGTGTCTGCATAGCGGTTATCCCGGTCCAGGCGTGGCGCCGGGATGACCGCTGCTCGCTAGACCGGTTCAGAATCCCATTTTACCCCGCCGGATCAATCATGGGCCGACCCACCGCCTGGGCAATGGGCCGCAGGCTGGTCATCAACTCATCAAAGGCCTCGAAAGTCAGGCTCTGTTGCCCATCAGATAGGGCCACGGCCGGGTTCGGATGAGTTTCG